>RFTA01000116.1 GCA_009923685.1 Actinomycetota bacterium | reverse complement strand
TCATCAGTGTCGGCCAAGCCATATCGCGGGTCGTATTTCGGCAAAGGTATCTCACGAGTTCGGTCGGTCGTCGCGTTGCGTTCAGCCCATTCATAACGACTGGTGCGAGTCTTGTTGCCCGCTACCGCGTATCTCTGCAACGACTTCAACTCGCCTGCTTGTTGCAATGCAAATCTGCCAAAGCGCAAACTTATGTAACAAACACCACCAACCAACATCGGCATCCAAAACTGAACTATTCGATAACTCAATACGCTCACGGTTGCCGTCGTCGTCGTCAAACCAAAACCAACTAGCGACGGAATATAAATGCCCTCGACAATGCCGAGCCCACCAGGCGTGATCGGTATCGACGCAAAAATATTCGCCAAACAAAACGAAATCACGAGACCGACAACATCAACATTGCCGTCAAACGCCCGAATGAACACGAACAATGCAGCGATGTCGAGCCCCCAATTGAGCAATGACCACATAAAAACTTGCCGCAACAAACCAGGCTCGTTGGCCAGACCGCGCAATCGCTCGCCAAGATGCACTGCGACTTCGCCGGCCTTATCGGGGTCGAATCGCAATCGTTTGGCAACCGATCGCGTAACTCGCTCTGCCCGACCTTCATGATCAATCAGACCAAGCACGACACCACCAGCAAGCAGCATCACGATCACCCCAAAAATTGCCGCCGTGCCGTAAAACGCGTTAACACCACGACCAGGAATCGACACGATCAACGAAACCCACAAGACCAAATTCAACACAACAGCCGAACCAACGCCCGCGGTTGCCAACGCGAAACCTGCATCGCGCCCATTTGCCCCCGCCAATGTCATCAGACGAAAACCAAGTGCATTGCTCGCCGCCGATCCACCCGGCACCAAACTGCCGAGCGAACGCGTCGACAACTGAATTCGAAACAGCGTCAACACGCTCACTTTGTCGGCATCTTGGCCGAGCGCGACATGCGTCAACATCGAATAGCTAAACAATGCCGCAAACTCGAGGGCGATGCCGAGCATCAACCATGAGGTCTTGACCTCGCCGAGTTTGCTTAGCGCATCACCGAAACCTGGAACGATCGGCAAAATAAACAGCCAGAAAACGAGCAAAAAAATCGGCCACTTCGCCCATCGAAAAGTTGACCGCAGGCCACTAGATCTGCGTCGCTTGGGGGCGCCGTTCATCTGCCCATATTACGACTCGGTAGTGACAATTTCGGTGCATCTAAGTAGCGTTTAGCGATATGTCAAGTTCTACAAGCAACGCAGATCTCGTCACAGCTGCGCGGACAATCGAACTCGCCGACGCGATAGTCGGCAAAGGTGTCCGCACTCTCGCCGCTACTGGTGGTCCAGACACACAACAAGTTCTTGCCTATGACCTCGCACACGCCGGCGCCGCGGTTGAGACTGCTCGCTCGATGCTCGATTACGGCGCAAAAGGAGAACTCGAAGCACAACTCACTTGCGCGTTCGTCGCCGACATGGTGCATGATCTCGTAACTCGATTGATTGGCCGCGAAAAACTTTGGGGCGTCGACCCGTCGACCCTCGCCGACTCGCACGACTTCGTTCAGAAATATCGCTCACCAGAATTTTTGTCATCACTTGCCAACACACCCGGCCCGCGTCATCTCGACGGCGACTACGAAATGGTGCAAGATACTTTTCGAAGTTTCGCCAGCAAAGTGATCGCGCCCCACGCCGAACATGTTCATCGCGAAAATCTCGACGTACCCGAAGAAATAATTTCTGGTCTCGCCGAGATCGGTGCGTTCGGTCTGTCTATTCCTAGTGAATATGGCGGTTTTAGCGAAGGCGGCGACGGCGAATACATGGCGAGTTGCATCGCCACAGAAGAACTCTCTCGTGCATCGCTTGGCATCGGCGGTTCGTTGATCACTCGTCCCGAAATTCTCACGCGCGCTCTGGTCAAAGGTGGCACCGAAGCACAAAAACACGAATGGCTTCCGAAACTTGCAACTGCCGAAGTTATGGCAGCCGTTGCGGTCACCGAGCCCGACTATGGCAGCGATGTTGCGTCTCTCAAAACAACTGCTGTCGCCACTCAACAAGACGGCAAAGACGGGTACCTAATTAACGGAGTAAAAACTTGGTGCACATTCGCCGCTCGCGCAAATGTTTTGATGTTGCTAGCACGCACCGACCCCGATCGCGCCAAATCGCACAAAGGCCTCAGCGTGTTGATCGTGCCGAAGCCCCGTGGTGAAGCACACGGTTTCGTTTTCAATCAGCCCAACGGCGGTCGCATGGAAGGTCGCCCGATCGACACGATCGGCTACCGCGGCATGCACTCGTATGAAATCGCGATCGAAAACTGGTGGGTGCCAGCCGACCATCTCATCGGCGAAACAGCGGGTCTCGG
>RFTA01000115.1 GCA_009923685.1 Actinomycetota bacterium | reverse complement strand
CGATGGGTGGTTTGCGACCGGTTGTTGCTTTGTATTCGACTTTCTTAAATCGTGCGTGGGATCAAATTGTCTACGACGTTGCGCTTCACCGCTTGCCCGTTGTGTTTTGCCTTGATCGCGCCGGCATCACCGGTGACGACGGCCCAAGTCATAACGGCATTTTCGATATGGCGCTGTTGTCAAAAGTGCCGGGCATGCGTTTGCTTGCACCGTCGAGCGCACAAGATCTTGCGCAAATGCTTGAAGACGCGATTTCACTCGCCGACACAGGGCCAGTTGCAATTCGATACCCGAAAGGTTTGGCACGTTCTGTTGGCGAGCGCGAAGTTGGCTCGGGCTTGCACGCGCGCAAGTTGCGCAACTCTTCGGTGCCAAATGTCTGCGTTTTGGCGATCGGCAAAATGGTTGCTGCCGCCGAGAGTGCAGTTGATGCGCTTGCCAGTCGCGGCATCGAGATAACTCTTTATGATGTGCGCAGTTGCGTGCCCGCCGATGAGTTGATGATCGCCGATGCGGCGCGACACTGCGTGGTTGTCACCATCGAAGACGGCATTCGCGATGGTGGCGTCGGCATGATGCTTGGCGACTTGGTGACAAATGCGCAGGGTTCGGTGCACCCACGAGTCGAAGTGTTGGGTCTGCCAACGAAATTCACGCCCCAGGGCAAACCAGCGGCGATTCTCAAGCAACTGGGGCTAGATGCCGAATCGCTCACAACTCTGCTTGCCGATCTCGCGACCGTCAAACCAAAATAAATTTCGGTTCGGCGATTTAAAAATTATGCCTGGCGACTTTCTCGACAGCAAGTTACTCGACGCCGAATTGCAACTCGCCTTGCGCGTCGCAGATGCCGCCGACGCGGTGAGTCTCGCCGGTTTCACTTCGCGCAGTTTTTCGGTTATGCGCAAAGCCGACAAGAGCGAAGTTACAGAAATTGATCGCAATACAGAAACGGCGATCACCAATATTTTGCGCGCCGAGCGACCCAATCACAGTGTTTTCGGCGAAGAGCACGGCATCGTTGGCCCCGCCGACGCGAAGTTTCAGTGGGTCATCGACCCGATCGATGGCACGAGCAATTTTGTGCGCGGTGTGCCGGTGTGGGCGTCACTGATCGCACTCGTACACGACAATATGCCCGTGCTTGGTGTTGTTTCAGCACCCGCGATGCGCATGCGATGGTGGGCTCACGCTGCGGGCGACGCATTTTTTAACGGTGACAAAATTCGAGTCAGCGAAATTGACGAGTTGCGTCGCGCAAGTTTGAGCATCACTGTTAATAAATATTGGCATGATATCGACCCCGATGGTCGGTTAGAAAAACTGCAACGCGGTGTTTCTCGAGTACGTGGTTATGGAGATTTTTGGCAACACATGCTTGTCGCGCAAGGCGCAGTCGACATTGCGATCGACTCAATTGGTTTGGCGCCATACGACATCGCCGCCCTCGTGCCCATTGTTCAACAGGCCGGCGGTCAGTGCACCGATCGCCTCGGCGTCGCCGATTGGCGCGCCAATTCGCTAGTCACGTCAAACTCTCTTCTCCACACCGCCACCCTCGCCCACTTACCGAAATAGTTGTCGATCTTCGCGCCGAGCGGTTAACGCGTCGCTCGTGTTTCTTAAGCCCGCGTTTAGCGCAGCACGAACCAAACGATTGCCGCTATGACGACGAGAACTGGCACAGCGCGTTTCAATATTGGCAGCGCGAGAGACAGACCAGTTGAGCCGAGCAAATTAAGCGGCGCATTTTCGACCGACGCCTGTGATGAGCTCGTCGCGCCGGTCGGCCCCTGTGATGTGTTCACCGCGCCAGCCGACGCCTGCGATATGTTCGCGGCATCTTGTGTCAACACAGTCGACTCAAGGTTGACAACAAACTGCTTCAGCAACTTGTCGCTGACATCGGCAAGTGCGCCACGACCGAACTGGGCAATCTTGCCTGTAATCGTGAGATCTGTGCTCACTGTGCAACGCGTCGTGTTGGCATCAACACTTTCAAGTTGTGCTGTGATAATCGCTGAAGCATTGCCCTTGCCAGTTGAATCACGACCTTCGCCTTTTAAAACCGCGCGATGCGCAGCGTCATTGCGCTCTTGAAAGACCGCTTGCCCGCCAAACTTGGCCACGATCGGCCCAACTTTGACGGTTACGTGTCCCTTATATATGTCGCCTTCGATGCTCGTCAACGTCGCACCTGGCAAGCACGGCGCAATTCGTGCCAAATCTGTCAGCGTCGCCCAAGCAACATCAATCGGCGCCTTCACTTCGAATGCATTATTGATTTCCATGTTGCTCCTTCACAATCAAGACTACTTCAGTCGCAAAGAACGATTAGCCCGAGCAATTAGCATCGGCGAGGTGAATAAATATCGTGAACAGTTCAGTCTTGACCCGCA
>RFTA01000114.1 GCA_009923685.1 Actinomycetota bacterium | reverse complement strand
TGAAGTATTGACCCCGCAAGTTCTTGAGACAACTTATGGTGCACCGATGGATGTGCTCGAGCACGGTGGAATGCCGTTGGTCGTCGATCACGGTCGAGTTGCAATGCGCGGAGAAGGCAAATGACTTTCGCGGTCGATATTTTTGAGTCGTACGGCTATCAGTTTTTTCGAAACGGATTGATTGTTGCAACAATCGCTGGGGCGTTGTGTGGCTTGTTGGGCGTCTTCGTAATTTTGCGTGGCATGAGTTATATCGGGCACGGTTTGTCGCACGCGGTGTTTGGCGGCGCCGCAGCTAGCGCAGTGCTTCGGGTCAACTATTTTTTGGGCGCAGGTTTTTGGGGACTTGTATCTGGGTTGTTGATCGCTCGCGTCGCACGCCGTCGCGTGATCGGCGCCGACGCAGCAATCGGCGTCGTAACAACGGCTTCGTTCGCATTGGGTCTGGCATTGATGAACCGTTATGGTCAAGCTTCGAAGAGCATCGAAGCCGTGCTGTTTGGCAGTGTGCTTGGTGTGAAAGTCGAAGATATCTATGCAGTTGCGTTCGTTGCTTTGTTGGGCCTTGCAGTCGTGGTGCTCGGGTATCGAAAGTTGTTGTTTTCGACATTTGACCGCGATGTCGCTCAAGTCAGCAATGTTCGAGTTTCGCTCGTCGAAGGTGTTTTGTTGGTCATGATTTCGTTGACGATTCTGGTGACGATGCGCGTGATCGGCACATTGTTGATTTCGGCGTTGCTCGTGATACCTGCAGCGTCGGCGCGAATGACGACAAATAGTTTTTCAAGGCTTTTGTGGGTATCACCACTCATCGGTTCAGTAACTTGCTTTGTTGGCATGAACTTGAGTTATCACCTAGATACATCGGCAAGTGCGACGATTATTCTTTTAGATGCAATCGTCTTTGTCGTTGTCTACGCAGTTGCGGGCACAAGAAACCGCATGAAGATGGCGTCGCTCGGGCATCTCTAATTTTCGCACTAGTTTCGGCGGACAATTTAGTTAGTTCGAAAACCCCACTTGGCGCCATCAGGTGTGTCGCGAACCTCAATGTTTAGTGCAATCAGGCGATCGCGAATGATGTCTGACAAATCGAATCGCTTGTCGGCGCGAACTTGGGCTCGCAAGTCGAGCAATACCTGGATGTACGGCCCCAACACATCTCGCGGGTCGCGCAGACCACCTGTTGCGGCTTCGGCCAAACGCGTGATCATGCTGCGCAAGACAGATCGTGCGTGATTCGTCGCGTCACTTTGCAAGGTGTCACCAGACCAGCCAGTAATTGCGTCGTCTAATTCGAGAGCGGCTCGTGCAGCACCGTCGGCGTCAGAGTTGGCAATCGCCGTTGTGAAGACATTGTTTAATCGATCGGTGGCTTCGCGAAGATTGTTGTCAAAGATCGCGGGTGCCTCGGTCGCTGATGTATTGGTCACGGGTTTTTCAGTCGAAATTTTTGTTTGTTTCGTATTTCGTGTTGTTGCCGACGCCGGGTCACGAAGCCTGTCTAGTGAGAATGTTTCGCCTGAAGCAATCTGTGTCGATTCACCTTGAATTCGAATCGTGACGACGCCTTTGCCGACGACAGTTACGGTTTCGGTGTCGAGATCGATGACCATGCCGGTGTGCTCGTCGACACCGAGAACGAAAACACCTGCAGGAAGTTCACGCTCGAGTATCGACAATCGCCGTTCACCCATATAGCAATAACGCGTGTCGTGATGACCGCCTTCGGCATTGTTGTAATGCGGAATCAGCGCAACATTGACACCGATCTCGCCGAGAATGTTCAGACCGTCTAGCCAGCGCGGGTCTTCGCCGACTTTGTAGATTTCATAAACAGGCAATGTGAATCGCCCGAGCGTGAGAGCCGCCGCCGAAGCGAAAGTTACGATGCCGCCGTCACGAAGTTTTTTGTTTAGTAGGCCTGCGAGCGATGTGCCTGACCATTGTCGCAACGCATAAGTTGGCGAACCTGGACCCGCAAAAACATAATCGGCGTCGGCAACTTTTTGTAGACCGCGCTCAACGCTTAGAGAATCAGCCCCAATTATTTCTGTAAGGCCTGCCACTTCGAGATCGAGATTGACGCTTGTTTGAAAATAATCGACGGCTTTTGATGCGAGTTCGGGTGCGTTTTCTTGAAAGCCGTATGGCGTGTCGAGCAAAACGGCGCGCGCAGATTTTGGTAGTTTGCTCGCAAGCATGCGATGAGTTGTAACCATCGTCGGCGCAGTTTCACCTGAACCCATAACGGCAAGAATGTGTGGCGTTGTCATCAGAAGAACCCGTCGGTTAGTGCTGCGTGCATAACTTGAGCGAAACGCTCGGGTTGTTGGGCATGCAGGTCGTGATCAGCAGGGCTAAACCATTCAACCCGAACTTTTGGCACTAATTGCTTGG
>RFTA01000113.1 GCA_009923685.1 Actinomycetota bacterium | reverse complement strand
ACAAGGTCAAATTTTTCTTGGTGGCGATGACCTTTTGGCGATGGATGAAGAGCAACTTCGCCAGTTGCGACGCGGACGCATGTCGATGGTGTTTCAACATTTCGGTTTGTTTCCGCATCGCAAAGTTATCGAAAACATTGCCTATGGCCTTGAAGTGCAAAAAATCAACAAAGCAACACGCCTCACGCGAGCGTCAGAAATTTTGCATACGGTCGGATTAGACGGTTGGGCCGATCACTATCCGCAACAACTTTCGGGCGGAATGCAACAGCGTGTTGGCCTTGCTCGTGCACTCGCAGTTGACCCACAAATATTGCTGTTTGACGAACCATTTTCGGCACTCGACCCGTTAATTCGCAAAGAAATGCAAGACGAGTTGATTCGTTTGCAAAAATCGATGCAACGCACAATTGTATTCATTACCCATGACTTTGCCGAAGCGCTTCGACTTGGCGATCGCATCGCGATTATGAAAGACGGTTCGTTCGATCAAATCGGCACGCCAGAAGAAATCGTCTCATCACCAGCAACACCATATGTGCGCGAATTCGTCAATGACGTGCCACGCGCAAAAGTGCTCAGCGTCAAAACTGTGACTGTGGCTGGTCAATCAACTGCTAATAGCCGCTCAGTTGCCGCATCGGCAAAAATTGAGACGATCATCCCGATGCTGCTCGAACGCGATGAACCGATCACGGTGCTCGATGCAAATAACAATTCGATCGGCGTTGTCAATCGCGAAAGCGTCGCTGGCATTTTGCAAGCCGAACAAAAATGAAACGCCAAATCAGCGGCCTGCTCGGCTTATTGGTTTTGGCACAAGCATTTGGCACACGCGGGTTTCCTGACTCGCTAAACATCGGTCTCGCCGAACCAATTACAAATCTCCAGTCTTGGGTGCGAAAAAATCGCAGCGGTCACTGGTTGTTTGAATTTATTTTGAACCCGTTTATTTCGTTCGTCGAATTTGGTATCGAATTAGTCGAATCTGTTTTCACTTGGTTGCCATGGTTCGTGCCAGCAATAATCGTGTTTGCACTTGTTGCTCGCACGCGGCGCTGGGGTTTGGCAGTTTTCACCACATTCGCCGTTGCGTACCCAGGCATTGTGGGTGTGTGGTCTCAAAGCATCGTCACAATTTCACTGATGGCAGTCGCTGTCTTCATCTGTGTATTAATCGGTGTGCCACTTGGTGTTGTTTCCGCACTTAATCGCCGAGTCGAGTCGGCACTACGCCCGATCTTGGATGGCATGCAGACCGTGCCCGCGACCGTTTATCTCATCCCAATTGTTTTGTTCTTTGGCATCGGCCCAGCGCCCGCGGCAATTGCCACTGTGATTTACGCGCTGCCGCCAATGGTTCGACTCACAACACTGGGCATTCAGCAAGTTCCAAGATCAGCGGTCGAAGCGGCGCAAATGTTCGGCGCAACCAAAAGTCAGATTCTGGCAAAAGTGCAACTGCCGCTTGCGGTGCCGTCAATAATCACGGGCATCAACCAAACGGTGATGATGGCACTCGGCATCGTCGTTATCGCGACTTTGGTCGGCGCCGGTGGTCTCGGTCAAGAGATAAATCAAACTGTTCGCCGCCTCGAACCTGGTCGCGGGTTAGTCGTCAGCCTCGCTGTTGTTGCAGTTGCACTCGTGCTCGACCGCGTCAGCATGTCGCTCGTTTCAACGCCTGGGGCGCACCGAGTCAGACTCAAACGCCACACCTTATATATGGTGTTGGCTGGTCTTGTGATAGCCGCCGTTGTCGGCCGCTTGTTGGGTTGGGTCGAGTTTCCGTTTTCGTGGGGCACCTCGTTCGCCGACCCAATCGACACAGGCTTCAAGTGGTTTCGCACAACTTTTAATGTTGTCACTCGACCATTCAACGATTTCATAGTTCGCGAAATTCTCGTTCGCGCGCAAACACTATTTAACGAGACGATTACTTGGCAAGCGGTCGTTGTCGTCGCGGCCGCGTTTGCCTTTTATGTTGCCGGTTGGAAGCTGTCGCTATTCACGGCATGTGGCGTCACATTTATCGGTCTCACCGGCAGATGGCTCGATGCCGTTGACACACTCACGCAGACAGTTGTCGCCGTGTTGATTTCGATTTTGATCGCGTTGCCGATCGGCATCTGGATCGGCCGTCGTCCGCGCATTGAGGCAATAATCGCGCCGGTGCTCGATGCGTTTCAAACAATTCCTAATCTTGTTTATGCAATTCCGTTCGTGATGATTTTTTCTGTCGGCCCTGTGCCTGGCATAGTCGCCGCTGTCGTGTACGCGATTCCGCCCGGCATTCGGCTTACGAGTCTTGGCATTCGCCAAGTCAACAACGAATCAGTCGAGGCCGCGATTACTTTTGGCGCGACGCAGCGCCAAGTGTTGTGGGGTGTGCGTGTGCCACTGGCGATGCCGTCGATTATTTTGGCGGTCAATCAAATGGTGATGATGGTTTTGGCGATG
>RFTA01000112.1 GCA_009923685.1 Actinomycetota bacterium | reverse complement strand
TTTAGACCCGATGAGCCGTCTCACACTTTGGGAAGAAGTGCGTCGTCTCAACCGCGAAGGCACAACTGTGATGTTGACGACCCAATATCTTGAAGAAGCAGACCAACTCGCCGACCGCATCGCAATCATCGACCATGGCAAAATCGTGCGTGAAGGCAAACCCGCTGATCTAAAGGCAAGCGTTGGCGCGCCAACTCTGATCATCAACACGAATACTGATCAAACCGAAAAGGCCAAAACGGTGCTCGCAATATTCGGCGACCTGCGACCAGGTGCCGAAGGTGCGCTCGGTGTCGGCCTGCGTGGTGGTGCGGCTCAAGTTACAGATGTCGTTCGCAAGCTCGACGAAGCGGGCGTGCATGTCCAACATCTCGAACTCAACGAACCGAGCCTCGACGATGTCTTTGCCGAGGCAACGGGTTACCGCCTTGAGGGCGCAGACAATGCACCATCTGCGGGCGACAACGGCGACGAAGAACCAAAGAAGAAAAAACGCCGAGGACGAAAATGAGTAGTGCGGTAGCGGCAAGTGTCAACGATTCGCGTGGCACCTCGCCAATTTCAACTGTGCAACGATCGACAACAGCCGCAATTCGCCAGACCATCGCGCTGGCGAAAAGGTCAACACTTGAACTTTTCCGACAACCTGCGTTGGTCGTGCCAAGTTTGATCTTTCCGTTATTTTTTTCATTTCTCGGCAACTCGTCGTTTGGTAAGACAACTTCATTGCCAGGGTTTCCAAAAGTCAACTCATATCTCCAGTTTCAACTCGCTGGCACGATCACCCAAGGTGTGCTTTTCGGCTCCGTAACTGGCGCAGCCGCGCTAGCAACCGATATTGAAAACGGTTTCTTTGATCGCCTTCTGGCATCACCAACTTCGCGGCTTTCTATTTTGTTTGGCCGACTTGCAGGCAGCACGATTTTCGGGGCGCTCGAAACAGCAGTTTTTGTTTTGGTGTTGTTGCCATTTGGTGCCGATGTTTCAGCTGGCATACCTGGCATCATCGCGATGATAATCAGCGGTGCATTGATCGCGCTCGCAGTCGGGGCCCTAATGTCGTCGGTTGCGCTCAAGACTGGTTCGGCTGAAGCGGTACAAGGCACGTTTCCGTTGCTGTTTATTTTGTTGTTTTTCTCGAGCGCGTTTTTTCCACGTGAGACTATGAGCGGCGTCTATAAAACAATTGCCGGTCTCAACCCAATTTCACATTTGGTCGAAGGTCTTCGTGCTCTGTCGCTCGAAGGCTTCGGCGTCTCGGCAACCGCGCGCGCAATTTTGGTGCCACTCGCGATTGCAGTTGTCGCGTTATATATCGCGAGTCGACAACTTCGCGCAAGACTGCGAGCGAATTAACAATGAGCACTAACGTAAACACGGCTTTGTCGAAGCGTGACATGCATTCGACGACGATGCGCAGTTCAGTTCAACTGATGAAGCGCGGACTAATTAATGTTCGGAGGCTTCCGTCGGCGTTTATCCCGACCATCGCCATGCCGATTTTTAATATGGTTTCATTCTCTGGCACATTTTTTGCGCTCACAAAAATGCCAAACTTTCCAACTGATAGATCTGTCAATTGGTTCATGCCTCTTGGTTTGGCTATGGGCTCTGCATTCGGCGGAATCGGACTCGGATTCTCACTCGTTCGAGATCTAGAAAATGGTTTTTACGATCGAATGCGAATGTCGCCCACGTCACGTATTTCTTTGATCGTCGGACCGATTATGGCAACTTGGGTTCGGGTGACCTTGATTTCAATAATTGTTTTCGGCGTCGGAACACTGCTTGGAGCAAGGCCAACTGCGGGTGTAATGAGTTACGTCTGTTCGTGGATAGCTGCAATAGGAATTTCGACGATTAGCGCGGGATGGGGACTTGGACTTGCATATCGATTTCAAGACATGCGCGGTGCGGCGATCATGCAGCTCACACTTTTTGTAACGATGTTTTTGTCAACGGCCCAAGTGCCGCTTAATGTCATGTCTGGCTGGCTGCACACTGTTGCACGCATTAACCCAGTTACAAATATTTTTCGGCTTTCGCGATCAGGTTGGGTGAACACAAACGACCCTGGCCATATGAGCTGGTCTAACAGCTACGGCGGGCTAATTGCCATAGTTTGCATGAGCGCCCTTACCCTCACGTTTGCCCTACGAGGATTAAAAAAGATAGATAAATAGCCCGATTTGTGTGGCTATGCCCTGCGGGGGCATGATTGCCTGCAGGGGTAAGAATTCGGCAATGACGCCGATCTTTTCACGGGGGGTTGAAGATGAAAGTTTCAATCACGGTCAACGGCAAAACACATGAGAGTGATGTCGAGCCACGAACTTTGTTGGTGCACTACATACGCGAAGTGATTGGCCTCACCGGCACCAATGTTGGTTGCGACACTTCAAGTTGCGGTGCTTGCACAATTCATATGAATGGTGAAGCGGTGAAGAGTTGCACCATCTTGGCGGTGCAAGCCGACGGCGCCAGCGTG
>RFTA01000111.1 GCA_009923685.1 Actinomycetota bacterium | reverse complement strand
CGGTGCCGCCAACAACAGTGCCAACAGTTGCACCGTCCAACCCAGCAAACTCGGGAGCGCCGACAACACCACCAAATAATTCTGGTGGTTCGAATAACAACTCGGTTCGACAGCCCACTCTTGGACAACCGATGCCACCGATTCCGACCAATTCACCCCGTCTAGTCGCACCGACAAGAGCTATTGGCAATGCGGTTACTTTCAAAGTTTCAGCCAAGCCAGGTGCGACGGTCAACATTTATCGCAATGGCATCTTGGTTAGCAGTGTGCCGGCCGCGGCTGCTGCTGCGCTGAAAGTCACCGATAATCCGGCCGGTGAGAACTCATTTCAAGTTGTCGTGGTCGAACAAAGCGGAAAAATTTCAGTTTCTGAGAAATCCACGGTTGCAACTGGCCCAGTGACAGGTTCAAAAAATGCGACAAGTCCTCAAAAGAAGAGTCCGGCAAACGGCAAGGCAGTTGTGCCAAAGAAGAATGCTCCACAGTCAAAGGCTTCAACCAGCAAAGATTCCAAATAGTTGAATTCAGTCAGCTACAACTATTCTCGGTCGCATGATCGAAATTGAACCACCTGCAAGTCTTGCGAAAACCTTAGGGGCTCTAAAGCAGTCAGGTTGGAAGTCGCAAAACGTAAAAGAAGAAATTCGCGTAAATACGGTTGCTCGAATCAAAGCCGGTGAACAACTTTTTTCGGGTGTGTTGGGTTACGAAGAAACCGTCATGCCGCAAGTTGAGAATGCGCTTCTTGCCGGTCATGACATTGTTTTTCTCGGCGAGCGGGGCCAGGCCAAAACACGAATAATTCGGTCTCTCGTAGATCTTTTAGACGAGTGGATGCCGATCGTCGCTGGCAGTGAAATCAACGATGACCCGTATGCGCCAGTTTCACGACAAGCGCGCGAGCTCGTTGCGAGTCAGGGTGATGCGACACCCATTGATTGGGTGCACCGTTCGGCGCGGTATGGCGAAAAACTAGCAACGCCCGACACTTCGATCGCCGATTTGATTGGCGAAGTCGACCCAATAAAAGTTGCCGAAGGTCGATATTTGAGCGATGAACTTACGTTGCATTACGGCTTGGTGCCGCGCTGCAATCGCGGCATCTTTGCGATCAACGAATTGCCAGATTTGTCAGAGCGCATTCAAGTTGGTCTGCTTAATGTGCTTGAAGAAAGAGATATTCAAATTCGTGGCTACAAAATTCGCCTACCTCTCGACATCATGCTTGTGGCATCGGCCAACCCAGACGACTACACCAACCGCGGTCGAATAATCACGCCGTTAAAAGATCGATTTGGCAGCCAGATTCGAACGCATTATCCGCTAGAAATTGCAACCGAGATCGATGTAGTGCGCCAAGAGTCGCGCAACGCGAGCGTAGGCGATGTGAAAGTGCGAATACCAAACTTCATGGAAGAAATCATCGTGACGATCAGTCATCTTGCTCGCGCCAGCACAAAAATCAACCAGCGCAGCGGAGTGAGCGTTCGCCTAACTACGAGCAACCAAGAGTTGATGTGTGCAAACGCAATGCGTCGTGCGCTTAAGGCGAAAGAAATCGAGGTGGCACCGCGAGTCTGTGATCTTGACGCGCTTGCCGCGTCGACTGCAGGCAAAATTGAAATAGACGTGATCGACGACTCGCGTGAGTCTCAAGTTTTCGACCAACTCGTGCGCGGTGCTGTGCTGCAGGTCGCCAAACAGAGAATTTCAGCCGAAGACCTTCGTGTGGTTACTGACGAGTTCGTTGAAGGCAAAGTCGTGCAAACAGGCGAAGATATTGCTTCGAGCGACTATGTCGCGATGCTCGAGACAATGCCAGGATTGCGAAGAGTAGTTGTCGATTTAGTTAAAGGTGACGAGTCGGCAGCGGTGGTTGCTAGCGCGATTGAGTTTGTGCTTGAAGGTCTACATCTTTCGAAGCGATTGAACAAAGACGCCAAAGCGGGCAAGGCGATCTATCGTTCGAAAACCATATAGACCAACCGACAAATAGTCGCGAGGCCTGCATTTCATTTCAACCTAGAAAGGGCTGACGAGTCCAAATTTCGCTGGTGTCATTGCGTTCGACAATAACTGGTCGACCTGATAACACAGAAACTTCGACTGCATTATTGAAACCGTGAAGCCTGAGTGCCCCGTGCGGTGCGGCAGAGACACCTTCTGGCAGTTCTTCAATATGTTCAGTCGGAATCAAAACGCCAAGATTCGCCGATTCATCGCAAAGTCTGGCAGCCAGGTTTGGCGCGCTACCGATGTAGTCATCACCTTCGAACAACATCGTGTCGCCTGTGTCGATGCCAATTCGCAATTGAAGCGGGGCACAAACTGTTTCGGCTCGTCGAGCAAGTTCGAGGGCGAAAGTAATGCCATCAATTTGTTCGACCGCAACTGCCATTAGGCCATCGCCAAGATATTTGTCGATTCGTACGCCTCGTTCTGAAGCAACGGCTCTGGCAACGGCGCGAAACTCGCCGAGCAGTTTTGTTGCGCGACGATCGCCATTTGTCTCGGTGAAGTTCGTGAAACCAGACAAATCAACAAAAATAAAGGTTCGAGGAAAGCGCATTGCGATTATC
>RFTA01000012.1 GCA_009923685.1 Actinomycetota bacterium | reverse complement strand
TGTGGCAAGGTGGGAAACTAGTTTCCACTTTTGCTAAGCCATAATGGTAGCGCAAATGAGTGACAACCCCACCTCAGACCAAGACTTGGCTTTGGCTGAAGCTCGCGCACGCCTCGCCGAAACACCCGCCAATGTGGTGGTTGCCAACCATGTGATCGGACTCTACGAACTGGCAGCAATACATCTTGGTGCGAACCCACCAAGATTCGAAGACGCACGATTGGCAATTGACGCACTTGCGGCAATCGTTGATGCGCTCGGCAGTCGACTTGGCGAAGAACACGAAACTTTCAAAGATGCGTTGGCGAATATTCGTTTGGTTTATGTCAAGTTGACAACCGAAAATAGTTAATTCAATTCGGCGCACCAAATATTGCTTCGGCATCGAGTCGAGCACCTCGCAACCATTCTTCGACTGACATTTCAGACTTGCCTTCTGGTTGCACAACCTCTATCGCCAATGCACCATCGCCAGTGGCGACAAGACACGACGACTTACCGAGTTCGTAGACCTGACCGTTTTTGAATTCTTGAGATTTTTTCGGCACCGTATGGGCCCGCACAATCTTCAGCCTGCGACCATTGACGAAAGTGAAGGCTCCACCTACGCGCACCTGTCGCAAAATCTGATTAGAAGCCTCGTGCCAATCAATCAGTAGGTCGGCAGTCTTTATCTTCTTTGCATAACTAACTTCGCCAGTTTGTGAAGTGCCAGTACTAAAACCGAGTTTGACAATTCTCAGCAACATCTTGACTGCAACTTCGTTCAATTTTTTGCGCAATGAATCGACATCATCAGAGTCGTCAATGATGACTTCTTGACGATCAAAGACTTCGCCTTCGTCGAGTTTTTCGACAACTCGCATAATACAAACGCCCGTCTTACCATCGCCGCTCAAAATTGCCCGCTCAACAGGGGCTGCACCACGCCATCGTGGCAAGAGTGAAAAATGCACGTTGATCATCGGAACTTGCGACAGAACATCAATTGAAATCAATTCACCAAACGCAACCACGACACCTAAAAGGTTCTGTGACTCGTTGGCGAGCGTCAAGACATCGTTGATTTCGTGAGAAACACGGATGCCGAGTTTTTGCGCAGCGATTTTTACCGGGCTCGCCGAGACGTCTCGTCCGCGACCCCTTCTCACGTCTGGTCGAGTAACGACCATTTCAACTGCGATGTTGTTTGAGACAAGAGCCTGCAGATATGGCACCGCAATTTCAGGTGTACCAAAAAACACGACGCTGGTGACGCCTGCAATCGGCAATGGTGCTAGCGACTTCACGAAAGTTTGAGGTGCGTCGGTTCGCTTTCGCCAGGGATAGTTTCACGTCGTCGATATTCGGCGAGCGCTTGTTTGCGTTGATCGGGTGTCATTCTTTCGAACATCAACACACCTTGAAGATGATCGATTTCGTGTTGAAACAGCCTCGCCAAGAGTTCATCGGCTTCAATTTGAATCGTATTGCCATCAAGATTTGTCGCCTCGACGAGCACGAGCTTAGGTCGCAGCATCTCGACGTAAAGCCCAGGGATCGACAGGCAACCTTCGTCGTAAACCCATTCACCGCTTGACTCGATAATTTTTGGATTGATCAAAACCTGAGGTTGATCGTCGACATCGTAGACAAAAAGTTGTTTTTGAATACCGATTTGAGGTGCCGCAAGACCCAAACCAGGCGCCTGATACATGATTTCAAACATTTCGTCGGTCAGTTTGATCAATTTTGCATCAATATTCGTGATCTCTGCGGCGCAGGTTTTCAACACTGGATCACCGAAAGTTCTGATGTCGTAACTCACCCAACCAAGGCTATCTAAATGGTGGTGTTCAAATATCTATATTCGCGGTGGGTCAATATGCACCGACAGTCGAGACTTTGCGGGTCGCTTCGCGTTCATAAGCACCTCGGTCAACTGCTGCCAACTATCTGCGCGAGCCAGCCCATTGTCTGTGTCTTTATTCATGGTTTGCACGACAGAAGAAAACTCGAGTGACTCGGCAATTGAATCGAGAAACAACTTGGCACCCTTGCCAGTCACTTGGGCTATTGAACCGAATGGAGGAAACTTCAACAGTGACCGACGCATCTCGTCGTCAGCAAAATAGTCATTGAAGTCTCCTGTCTTCAATGCGACCAATAGTGCATTATCCGGTGTGTGCGTCTGAATCAAAATTTTCGGACTTTTAGTTGAGCGCCCAACAAGCCGAATTGCATGGATGATGAGTGTCGCGACAATTTCATTGGCGCGATACCGCGGCGCCAGCAACTCTGAGTCGATGTCAAGAAACACGACGGTGTCGGCACTCTGTACTCGATGTAGTACTGCCTCGGTGCCGACGAAAACATTGGCGCGTTCGTTGACAGACTCGGTTGCTGCTGTTACTTCAAATACCGTACGATTCGCCGCGGCTTCAAGCTCTTCGCGAAGCCGAGCGACCCCAGGTTTAAGCACCGCACAACTACTTGAACCGCAAAGTTGGCAGATGACAGGTCTGGTTTGGCCACACCTCGGACAGATCAGATTGATTCCATCGAGTTGACTCAAAGCCGCGTCACACTTCTCGCATCGCAAAACGGCACGACACGAACCGCAAGCGGTCAATCGAGCACGACCCTTGGTATTCAGGACACATACAACCCGCCGCGACTTGTCGCGTAACTCGGCGATTAATTCGGATGAAATCAATGATCGACTCCACTGTTCGTCTTGGTTGCGGTCGACAATCAACATTTGCGGCCACAAATTTTGTGGCTCTAAAACGATGCGGCCATTCGCCCATTTTCGCGCGACCAAAGACGGAATTGGTGAAAGCAAAATACATCGAGCACCAGCCCGTGCGGCACGCTCAATAGCCACATCTCGTGCATGCCAAGTGGGGCTTCTTTCTTCTTGTAGCAAATCGTCATGTTCATCGACTACGACGATGTTGGTGAATTTTTCGACCGGCGACCAAACCACGCTGCGTGTGCCAATGACAACATCAACTCCGCCGTAAGCCATCGCCCAGTCATTTGGCCACTGCGCTACCGAAAAGTTGTTGGCTTTAAGGGCGGCCGCCAAGAGTTTTACACGATGCTGCGTTGGCATTATTACGATCGTCGGCCCATCGCACACAATCGCCGAAATCAATGGGGTCAAATTTGTCAATGGCGCGAGAATTAACAGCCCGCCTCCAAAATTTTTGATCTTTTCAAATGGTTCCGAGGTGTGATTTATTGCCCTTGGCATGTAGCGCGAAGCTGGCACAGTTTTAACAAGCGTTTCTGGTGCTGCAGTCGAGATGAATGAACGCAATCTTCCTGCCCAGCGCTTTGTCGCCCAAATCGCGAGTTCAATAATTTCTTTTGTTGCACCCAGACCCAGCACTTTGATCACGCTTTTTATTTTTGCGATTTCAAGTCCCGAACTAGGTTCGCCGAGTTCGACCACCCAACCAGCAACATTTCGGCCGTGCAAAGGCACCCGCACACGAGAACCAATACGAACTTGGTCACCGAGTGCTTCAGGCACCAAATAATCAAAAATTTTGTCGACACCCGTAACATCGGGCACGACTCGCGCTACCCGAACCGAGGGCATCGCGCCTTCGATCAGAGTTTGACTGCTGCCTTGAACTCTTTGAGTTTCGACAACTTCTCCCAGGTGAAGTTCGGTTCATTGCGACCGAAGTGACCGTAGGCAGCGGTTTTTTGATAAATCGGACGCTTCAAATCGAGGTCACGCAAAATCGCCGCCGGGCGAAGGTCGAATATCTCGCGCACGGCAGCCTCAATTGCCGACTCGTCTACCGTGTTGGTGCCGAATGTCTCGACAAAAATACTGATCGGATGAGCCATGCCGATCGCATAAGCAACCTGCAATTCGCATCGCTTCGCTGCACCCGACGCAACAACATGTTTGGCGACCCAACGTGCCGCATAAGCAGCTGATCGGTCGACTTTTGACGGGTCTTTACCACTGAACGCACCGCCGCCGTGACGACCCATTCCACCGTAGGTATCGACAATAATTTTTCGACCGGTCAAACCTGTGTCGGCGTGAGGACCACCCTTGACGAATTCTCCTGTGGGATTGATATAAACCGAGTAGTCGTCTTTTGCAAATTGTGCCGGAATGACGGGGCGAATAACTTGCTCGATCAGATCTGGCCGAATGACGGTGTCACGGTTGATGCCATCGGCGTGTTGTGTCGAAATCAAAACAGTTCGCAAACGAACCGGTAACCCGTTTTCGTAATCAAAAGTGACCTGAGTCTTGCCGTCAGGACGCAGATACGGAATCGCGCCCGACTTGCGGACATCGGTCAACTTCTCTGCCATTCGATGTGCCAACCAGATTGGCAACGGCATCAGATCTTCTGTCTCGGTGCACGCGTAGCCGAACATCATGCCTTGGTCGCCAGCACCTTGACTATTTAATTTGTCTTCACCACTTTTGCCTGCACGAATCTCTTCGCTGACGTCGACGCCTTGTGCGATGTTTGGGCTCTGTTCATCGATACTGACAATTACGCCGCATGTATTGCCATCAAAACCGTAGAGCGCGTTGTCATAACCAATGCCCTTGATTACTTCTCGGGCAATTTTCGGGATATCTACGTAAGCGCTAGTTGTAATTTCGCCGGCAACGACACATAGTCCCGTAGTCAACAATGTTTCACATGCGACTCGTCCGTTTGCGTCTTCAGCCAAAATTGCATCAAGCACCGCGTCAGAGACCTGGTCGGCCATCTTGTCTGGGTGACCCTCGGTCACGCTCTCTGATGTGAATGAATACTTTTTCATCAACGAAGACTTTGTGAGTTATTCGGCTGCTGGCTCAGTTGCTGAATCTTGCATTGCGTCAAGTTCAGCCTGCCTTTCGGCGGCGATTGCCGCTTCGTTCTCTGCTAGAACTTCTTCGATCGTCTTGGCAACAAGTTGAATTTTGCCTGCGGCGATTTCTTCAAAGCTGATCGAAAGAGGCTTACGTGCCGTCGAACTGACTTGCGGCGGCACCATATTGCCGAGACCATCGCCGAGTTGATTGAAGTAAGAGTTGATTTCGCGAGCGCGTCGAGCCGAAAGTGTCACGAGAGAAAATTTTGACCCTGTGTAACCCATTAGCGACTCAATTGCTGGGCTCATCATCGTGTCTTCTGTTGTCACTGTTGCCTCCTGGCGATCGACACAAAGCGAACGAAACCGACTCGCTTGCGGCTATTGAGTATAGCCATTTATCTAACTCGGCGTGCGCTGGTTTCGCTCATAAGAGATGATGCGACTCATCTCTTCAAGCGTCGATTCAAGGTCATCATTGATAATCACGTAGTCGGCAATGGCTTTGCCCACGGGCTCTTCTTCTTCGGCTTTGCGTAATCGCTTCTCAACTTTTTGATCGGCATCGCCACGGCCCCTTAGCCTCGCTTTTTGCTCTTGCCGCGACGGCGGCAGGACAAAAAGCAATAGCGCGGATTGATTGAGATTTTTGACTTGTTGCGCGCCATCAACTTCGATCTCAAGCACCAAGTCTTTGCCGGGGGGCGGATTTGGTGTTGGGGTGCCGTATAAGTTGCCGAGGAAATCTGTCCATTCAAGAAAACCATTGGCGGCAATATTGTCTTCAAATTCGCTTCGAGATACAAATTTATAGGCATCGGTTGCCTCACCTGGTCGTTGTTCGCGTGTTGTCCACGAACGACTCAGCCACAAATTTGCATCTCTTTGAACGAGTTTCTCAACGATCGTACTCTTGCCAACTCCTCCGGGCCCAGACACCACTATCACCAGACCAGAATTTTTTGAATTCACTGAATTCGCCCCAAAATTAAAACTCGCTCGTCATCGGCAAGATCACGCAACTTCAATTTGTGTGAAATTTTCAACTCGTCAAGCGTTTGTCGAGCACGAATTTTGCCGACATCCGAGAAGCACTCGAGTGCCTTCACAACATACAAATAGCCAAGGGCGTATTCTTCTGTGCGCTGCAACACTGCAGACTTTGATCTCGAGCCATCTTTAATTTGGTCGAGCACAATATTCATTTTTTGACGCAACTCGCGTACGCGAGCAATTGACATTTCACGTGTTTCAAGGCCAATTGGCGTCTTTGCCATTAATTCATTCTAGTTCTCAGCCACAAAGCCTGGTTATTCGGACTTATTTTTTAGCCCACCTCGATGAGATGCCGAAGTCACCTGCGACCAATCTGAAATCAAGTGCTTATCAGCCCATCTATTGAGCTGTCGCAAGATCTTGATCGGTGCTTTTGGATCAGCAAAAGTTGCCGTGCCAACCTGAACAGCATCGGCGCCAGCAAGCATCAATTCGGCTGCGGTCTTACCGCAAACAACGCCTCCAGCCCCGATGATTCGAATCTGAGGCAATGCAGCACGCACCTCATATATACATCTCACGGCAATTGGATGCAGCGCAGTCCCCGAGAGTCCCCCGCGAATGTTGCCCAACACAGGTAGCCCCGTATCGGTATTGATCGCCATTCCAATTGCGGTATTGACGAGCGTCACCGCCTGCGCCCCAGCCGAATGCACAGCGCGAGCGACATCAACCAAGATCGATGTGTTAGGACTCAACTTTGCCCAAAGAGGCAAACCAGAGGCTGAACACGCTTCTACAACCTGAGCGCTGAGAGCCGAATCGTGACTGAATATCGCATGATCGCCGTTCAAATTCGGACAAGAGAGGTTCAATTCAATTGCGACAAGATCTTCGCGCACCTCGCCAAGCATTTGCGCAGCCAGTCGGTAGTCGTCGACGCTGTGACCCCAAATGCTTGCGACAACTTTTGACCGTGACTTGCGTAAGCTCGGCAAATCATTTTCTATAAAACTCGCGACACCTCCGCCTTGCAACCCAACCGCGTTGAGCATGCCCGACTTTGTTGGGTGCAGCCGCGGGGCTGGGTTGCCAGGCCAGGCAAAATGAGCAACCGATTTGGTGACGACAGCGCCGATTTCACGCAACGGAAAATATTCTTCAAATTCAGCGCCGTATCCAGCAGTGCCAGATGCAGTCAATATCGGCTGCGTGAGTTCGACCGCACCAATCGCAATCGCTTGGCGAATCATTTTTTGGCGTGAAATTCTTGCAGTGACTTGACCGTAAATGGCCGATTACGTTGCTCAATCATCCCTTGCACGGCCGCGCTGGCCGCACTCAAGGTTGTAACGACAGAAACGCGACAGTTGTTGGCTGCTTTACGAATCGCTTCACCGTCACTTCGAGTGCCGTAACCGCGCGGTGTATTGATGACCAAGACGATTTCGCCTGCTTCAATAAGTTTTACGGCATCATCGAGGTCTTTATTAGATGTATTGCGCTCCGAAAATTTGCCGACAATTCGAGATACTTGACAACCGTTATCAGACAAAAATTTGGCGGTGCCAGAAGTTGCCGCAATCTGTAAGCCCAAAGAGGTCAGGCCCTTGACGACTTCGACGCCCCCACTCTTGTCGCGATCATTTAGCGACACAAATACCAGACCATTTTCAGGCAAGGTCGTGCCCGCGGCAAATTGCGCTTTGGCGAACGCGCGCGCGAACGAATCGTCAATGCCCATTACCTCTCCGGTTGACCGCATTTCTGGGCCGAGCGCAGTATCAACTTCAGAAAAACGATTGAAAGGCAACACCGCTTCTTTGACCGAAACATGATTTCCTGAAACTCGCTCGGTAAGTAATCCTTCTTTTCGCAAGTCTGAAAGCGTTGCGCCGAGCATCACTCGGCTGGCGACTTTGACCAGGGGCACTCCGGTTGCTTTGGCGACGAATGGTACGGTGCGACTTGCGCGCGGATTGGCTTCGATCACATAGACAGTCGAGCCAGCCACTGCGAATTGAACATTTATCAACCCAACTACTTTTAGGGCTTGTGCGATCTTTGTGACCGTGGTTTCGATTTCATTGACAATTGTTTGGCCGAGCGAAACAGGCGGAATGGTACAGGCTGAGTCGCCCGAGTGCACACCTGCCTGTTCGACGTGCTCCATCACACCGCCGATCAATATCTCGCCGACACCGTCTCGGATCGCGTCAACATCAACTTCAATTGCATCTTCCAAGAACCGATCAACTAGCACTGGGCGCTCAGCCGACAGTCCGCCTTCGCGACCTAGCGAACCTGCTTGGTCCATTTCTTGCATTGCTTTGCGCAGTTGCGTCTCATCATGGACGATTTGCATTGCTCGCCCACCCAGCACGTAGCTCGGTCTTACGAGAACTGGATAACCGATTCTGTTTGCTATTTCAACTGACTGGTCGACATTTCGCGCCGTACCACCTGGCGGCTGGGAAATTTGGTTGGCGTGGCACAGTGCGCTCCATTTTTCTCGGTCTTCGGCGATGTCGATGCTCTCACTATTGGTGCCAGCGATCAGACTTGCTGGTAATCGTGATGCAAGTTTCAACGGTGTCTGACCACCAAGCCCAACGATAACTTTTGGTGCAACCCCTGACGAAACCGTTTCTGCTTCGATCACATTCAAAACGTCTTCAAGAGTCAATGGCTCGAAATAAAGTTTGTCTGAAGTGTCGTAATCGGTAGAGACTGTTTCAGGGTTGCAGTTGAGCATGATCGTCTCAAAGCCCGCGTCGCGCAATGCAAAACTTGCATGCACGCAGCAGTAGTCGAATTCAATGCCCTGCCCGATTCGGTTGGGACCGCTACCCAAAATAATCACCGATTGTTTTGTGCTCGCATGGATCTCTGACTCATCTTCGTATGTTGAATAGTGATAAGGAGTTTGCGCCGAAAATTCTGCGCTGCAAGTATCAACTGCTTTATATGTAGGGCTGACGCCTGCATCTAGTCGTGCCGTGCGCACTTCACTTTCGCTGGTCTTCCAAATCAATGACAATTGCGCATCGGCAAAACCCATACGTTTTGCTCGCAACCATTCGGTCTTGGTTAGCGAAGACATCTCACGGGTGGCCAAAAATTCTCGTTCTTCGACAATTGACAACATCTGATCTAAAAACCAAGGATCAAATTTGCAATAGCCGGCGACTATCTCGACCGAAATTTTGCGACGTAAACATTCACCGATTTGAAAAATTCTTTCGGGAGTGGGTATCGCGATTCGCTCAAGCAATTGCTCATCGGTCAGTGGAAGATAATTTTCTTCACCCGGATCACAATTGAGCCCATAACGACCGATCTCGAGTGATCGCAGAGCCTTCTGCAGACTCTCAGCGAATGTGCGACCAATCGCCATTGCCTCACCGACACTTTGCATCTGAGTGCCAAGCACCCCAGACGTGCCGGGAAACTTTTCGAAGGCCCAACGCGGAATCTTGACCACTACATAGTCGATCGTCGGCTCAAAACTAGCCGGCGTCTTCTTGGTAATGTCGTTTGAAATCTCGTCAAGCGTGTAGCCGACGGCGAGCTTCGCGGCTATTTTGGCAATTGGAAAACCAGTTGCTTTCGAAGCCAAAGCCGAGCTTCGAGAGACTCGCGGATTCATTTCGATGACTACTTGTTCTCCTGTCGTGGGGTTGACAGCAAACTGGACATTAGAGCCGCCGGTCTCAACCCCAACTCTGCGAATGCAGGCGAAAGCGGCATTACGCATTTTTTGGTACTCGACATCTGACAACGTCATTGCCGGAGCAACCGTTATCGAATCTCCTGTATGAACACCCATTGCGTCGACGTTTTCGATCGAACAAATAATCACGCAGTTGTCATTTCGGTCGCGCATTACTTCGAGTTCATATTCTTTCCAGCCGACAATTGAAGTTTCAATTAGCACTTCAGAAATTGGGCTGGCTGCCAAACCGTTCGCCACGACCGACTTGAACTCTTCTTGAGTGTGGGCAATGCCCGTGCCACGCCCGCCCAAAATATAGGCAGGACGAATTATGACCGGAAGCCCGATCTCTTTTACAATTTTTTGGGCCTCGGGCAGAGTGTGGGCAATGCCTGAACGCGGCACACTCAAACCGATTTCAATCATCGCCTCTTTGAACTTGCCGCGATCTTCAGCTGTTGCAATTGCTTCGGCATTTGCACCGATGAGTTCAGGGGTTCCTGGTACACCAACTTTTCCTCGCGCGAACAACTCCATTGCTAAATTCAGAGCAGTCTGACCGCCCAATGTCGGCAACACGGCATCGGGTTTTTCGCGCTCAATAATTTTTTCGATGAACTCTGGCGTGAGGGGTTCGATGTAAGTGCGATCGGCAAAATCTGGATCGGTCATAATCGTCGCGGGATTCGAATTCGCAAGAATCACCCGGTATCCCTCGCTGCGCAACACACGGCAGGCCTGAGTTCCCGAATAGTCAAACTCACAGGCTTGACCGATGACGATCGGCCCAGAACCCAACACAAGTATCGATTTAAGGTCGTTTCGCCGAGGCATTACTTGGCCTTCATTCGTGTAACGAATTCGCCGAACAAATAACGGCTGTCATGAGGCCCTGGCCCCGCCTCGGGATGATATTGCACGCTAAACGCATTTGCATCGAGTACTCGCATACCTTCGTTCGTATTGTCGTTCAAATTGATGTGGGTAACCTCGGCTTTTTTCGCCAACGAGTCTGCGTCAACACAGAAGTTGTGATTTTGACTTGTGATCTCAACCGTTTTGGTAGCGATGTTGCGCACCGGATGATTGGCTCCGTGATGTCCGAATGGCAACTTAAATGTCTTACCGCCAAGAGCTAACGCCATCAGCTGGTGTCCGAGGCAAATACCGAACATTGGCACACCAGTGCCAAGAAGTTCACGAATTGTCGCAGGGGCACCATGCACCATTTCGGGATCACCCGGTCCATTTGAAAGAAAGATGCCGTCTGGTGAGAGTGCCATTACCTCGCTCGCCGAAGTGCTCGCCGGTACAACATGCACTGTGGCGAAATCGGCTAAACAATTCAAAATTGTTGTCTTGA
>RFTA01000110.1 GCA_009923685.1 Actinomycetota bacterium | reverse complement strand
CTTTAATTTTGCCAGCCATCAAACTCCGCCATTTTCATCTAATTGTTACAAGTATCGTACATCTTTATGGATTTCGCCTGGACATCAGAACAACTCGCGCTACGCGATAAAGCTCGTTCTGTTGCCACAGATGCGGTTAACAAATACGGTCGATTCAACGACACTTGGATGAACGGCTACTCCCGCGAATTCTCGCGCGAACTCGCCAAGCATAAATGGATCGGCATGACTTGGCCCGTCGAATTCGGTGGCTACGGTCGACCACCGATCGAACGCTTGATTGTTGGCGAAGAAATGATCAGCGCGGGTGCACCAATCGCTGCATCGTGGTTCGCTGATCGACAAATGGGTCCGGCACTAATCAGTTACGGCACCAAGGCTCAGCAAGATGCCTTTTTGCCGCAAATGTTGTCAGGCGAAACAACATGGTGCATCGGCATGAGCGAGCCAAACGCGGGCAGCGATTTGGCGTCTTTGAAAACATTCGCAAATCGTGATGGCGACGAGTTCGTGATCAACGGTCAAAAAATCTGGACAAGTTTCGGCGAACAAGCCGACTATTGCTACCTCATTTGTCGCACCAGCAACGAAGGCTCACCCCACGAGGGCATCAGCGAAATTATCGTGCCAATGAATACCCCTGGCATAGAAGTTCGCACCATCAAAGACATGACGACGAACAGTCATTTCTGCGAGGTTTTCTATACCGATGTTCGCGTGCCTGCGTCGAATCTCGTCGGCGTGCTCGGTGGTGCGTTCAAACAGACGATGCGCCAACTCGAACACGAACGCGGTGGCATTGATCGTCTCGTTTCTAATCATGCTCTTTACAAAATGGCCCTCGACCATGCCGACCGCAAACATCCGCTCGTGCGTCAAGACATCGCCGCCATCGAAACCGGTTATCACATCGGCAGAATCTTGGTTATTCGCGAAATTTTGCGCCAAGCACCGGGCGGTTTCTCGGCGGCCACAAAGTGTTTTTGCACCGAGCACGAATGGCGCGTTGCCCAATTCGTCAACAAAGTTTTCGGTGCCCGCGCTTTGCTGTGGGACGACCTAACTCAAGGTCTCGCCTACGCCTCGGCTTACACAATCATGGGTGGCACTTCAAATGTGATGCGCAACATCCTCGCCGAACGAACCCTCGGTCTCCCCCGCGAACCCAAATAGTCAATCCAATAGTTTGACCCTGGCACCGATCGTTTAATCTCGCAATATGGAAACGCATCCGCTTGAGTTGTCGGCGCGGGTTATTGAGTCGGGCGTTGTCGACGAACCGTTGAATCGTGTCACGAACGAAATCACAGAACTTGCCGAAAATTTGGCGATCGTCGAAAGCTTCAGTCACAGCGCAGTCTTTGATACCGGCGATGGTTTGATGTGTTTTGACGCATCGGGTGCAGGCAGTGGTAAAGACGTCGTCAAATCGATTCGCACTTGGCGCAAAGAAAGAATCTCGAATCTGATTTACACCCACGGCCACGCAGATCACATTGGCGGTAGTTTCGCCTTTGCAGCCGACGCGACCGACAACAACTTTCAAAAGCCACACGTGATCGGCCACGAAAATGTCAGCACCCGCATTGACCGCTACGAACGAACAAGCGACTGGAATATCCGCATCAACCAGCGCCAGTTCGGTGGCATTCGCAGCGACATGGGCTTGAACATCGGCGAAAATCTGCAGAGATTTTTACCCCGTTCGACAATGCGCCCCGATCAAACTTTTCGCGACACCCACACTTTCACTGCCGGCTCAACAAAAGTCGAATTGCATCACGCTCGCGGCGAAACAGACGACCATCTTTGGGCGTGGCTACCTGATAAAAAATGGCTGTTCGCTGGGGACTTCGTAATCTGGAACTACCCCAACGCCGGAAACCCACAAAAAGTTCAGCGCTACGCGTTCGAGTGGGCTCAAGCACTGCGAAGAATGATCACTCAAGGCCCAGAGTTGCTCGTGCCGGCTCACGGTCTGCCAATCGAGGGTAAAGAACGAATCGCCATGGTGCTTGACGACATCGCATCATCTCTTGAGAGTCTTGTCACTCAGGTGATTGAGATGATGAATGCGGGCGAAACACTCGACACGATTGTTCACACGGTGAAAGTTCCTAAAAATATTTTAGAAAAGCCATACATGCGTCCGCTTTATGACGAACCAGAATTCGTTGTTCGAAATATCTGGCGACTTTACGGTGGATGGTGGGACGGTGCCCCATCACGTCTCAAGCCCGCACCAGACAGCCAAGTGGCAACCGAACTTGCAAATCTGTCGGGTGGCGCTGAAAACCTCATGAGCCGCGCGCTCGCATTGATGGAGAGTGGCGATCTCAGGTTGGCATGCCACCTTGCCGACTTCGCAGGTTGGGCTGCACCCGACGACCCACAAATTCACGCCGACCGTGCGACTATTTACGAGCAACGGCGCAAAAGCGAACTGTCACTAATGAGCAAGGGCATCTTCAAAGGTGCCGCCCGCGAATCGCAAGCAATTGCCGACAAAAAGTAAGTTCCGCGATGTGAATCGCCATTTCGCGAAACGCAAATTTGTGGGCGCGACGGGGCTTGAACCCGG
>RFTA01000109.1 GCA_009923685.1 Actinomycetota bacterium | reverse complement strand
CGGTGAAGAAATTTGGTCGGGCGCTCTCAAAATATTTCGTCAATGCCCATCGGAGGGTCAAGTTGTCTGAGAGCCGTCCTGTATCGACACAGTTGTCGCCGCCGTCAAATTCGTCTTTGGTCGCACAATCGGCCTCAGAACTAATGCCACTTGCGCGAAAGATTCGCGATCAGGCATTCGGCAGTCGAATCACATTCTCGCCAAAAGTTTTCATCCCGCTCACGATGTTGTGTCGCGACAAGTGCGGATACTGCACTTTTGCCCAACCACCAGCTCGCCTTGAGAGTCCATATCTTTCGCCCGACCAAGTGCTCGAGATCGCCAAGCAAGGCGCAAAAGTTGGCTGCCACGAAGCATTGTTCACGCTCGGCGAGCGTCCAGAATTGCGCTACGAAGTTGCCAAAGACTGGTTGACCGAGAATAAATACGACAGCACGGTGCACTATTTGCACGACATGGCAGCACTAGTTCTGCGTGAAACTGGCCTGTTGCCACATGCAAACGCTGGCGCGCTTTACCGCGACGAACTCGCGATGTTGCGTCGCGTCTCGCCATCACAAGGCATGATGCTCGAGTCTTTGCGCGACGATTTAGATTGCCATCGTGGTGCGCCAGACAAAGAGCCACAGCGCCGACTCGACACGCTCAACTTCGCTGGCGACCTGAACATAGCATTCACAACCGGCATTTTGATCGGCATCGGTGAGACTCGCCAAGATCGAATCGTCGCACTCGAGGCGATCGCCGAATCGCACAAAAAACATGGCCACATTCAAGAAGTGATCGTGCAAAACTTTTTGCCCAAGCCGCTGACGATTATGCAGCGCGAAAAGCCATGCCCGCAAGACGAATATTTGTGGTCGATTGCCGCCGCACGCATAATCTTGCCGCCAGAAATTCATTTGCAAGCGCCACCGAATCTAAGCGACGACTTCGGCGTATTACTTGACGCCGGCATCGACGATTGGGGCGGCGTTTCGCCAGTTACGGCCGACCATGTCAACCCAGAGCGACCATGGCCGTCGCTTGACAAACTTCGTGACGCAACCGAGTTGCGCGACAAATCGCTCGCACCGCGGCTGACTATCTATCCAGAGTTTGCAACGGCGCCGACGAAGTGGCTCGACGACTCGTTGCACTTCAAAGTTCTCGACCGAAGCGACGCCGAAGGCCTCGGGCGCGACGACCCGGGCCAGATCTGGCCAGAAAAAGTTACCGCGGCCGATGTTGTGCACGATGGCGCTGAAGTTGTCTTGGTCGGCCACCGCTCTACTCAGTGGTATTCGGGCGCGAATAATGCCCCACCGGTATTGATCAGCGCTGACAACAAAACCAAGAAGACGTCTGGTCCGATCGCCGAAGTTTTGCGCGGCGTCGAACTAAAACAAGAAGTTGGTCACGCCGAAATCGTTACGTTGTTTGGCGCACGAGGCGCCGAGGTCACAGCCGTGGCTCGGCTCGCAGACAGTCTGCGCGAACAAGCAGTTGGCGATGTGGTCACATGGGTGCACAACCGCAACATCAACTACACCAATGTCTGCACGTTCAAATGCAAATTCTGTGGATTCTCAAAAGGCCCACTTAGTTTGAACCTCCGCGGTACGCCATATCTCTTGACTCTTGATGACATTGCCGCCCGCGCAAGCGAAGCGTGGCAACTTGGCGCAACCGAAGTAACACTGCAGGGTGGCATTCACCCAGACTTTGACGGCGACTATTACATCGATGTCGCACGCGCCGTCAAAGATGCTGTTCCGCAGATGCACATTCACGGTTTCACCGCACTCGAAGTCACCGAGGGTGCAAAGAGGCTTGGCGAACCGTTGCACGAATACATCATGCGACTCAAAGACGCTGGCCTCGCATCGTTACCAGGTACCGCAGCCGAAATTTTGGACGACGAAGTGCGCGCGATCATTTGCTCTGACAAGATCAACACCGAAGAATGGCTCGAATGTCATCGCGTGGCGCACAAAGCAGGTCTGCGCTCGAACATCACGATCATGTTCGGCTCTGTCGAGCACCCGCAAAGTTGGGCCAACCATATTGTGCGAACTCGCGATCTACAAAAAGAAACCAGTGGGTTCACCGAATTCGTGGGGCTTCCATTCGTGCACATGGCGTCGCCGATTTATCTACAACACAAATCACGTCGCGGCCCAACATTCAGAGAAACAGTTTTGATGCACGCAATCGCCCGCATCGCCTATCACGGTCTAATCGACAATATTCAAGTCTCGTGGACAAAGATCGGTCACGATGGCGCGACACAATTGCTGCAAGCCGGTTGCAACGATCTCGGCGGCACGCTGATGAACGAAAACATTTCTCGCGCAGCCGGCGCGAGCCACGGTCAAGAAATGACCGAAGAATCATTCAGGGCGATCGTCGAACCGCTCGGCCGCACTTTGCGCCAACGCTCGACACTTTATTCGCTTCAGTCATAGTTGATAAGTTCGCCTAACGAAGTGGCGAAATTTACAAATTGAAACACTTGAATTTGTTTTAAAACTGAGTACTTTTCTAATTACAGCGAATAAATTTTCGCAAAATAGAAAAGGAGAAAGTTATGGCAAACAGAGGTCTATCACTAAGGCTTCCAACTTCGAGC
>RFTA01000108.1 GCA_009923685.1 Actinomycetota bacterium | reverse complement strand
ATTTGCTGTCTTGCGAGTTCACGCCGAGTCGCAAGTTCAGCCAATAGTTTTTCGCGATATGCGCGAGCTTCGTTGACCATTTCGCGGCCCTGTTGTTTTGCCAATTCAATTTCGGCCTCGCTGTCGGATGATGCATCACTTCGACGGCGTGACGCTTCGATTTCTGCCTCTTCGCGCATTCTTGCAACTTCACTCGCCGCCTCACGGACCATTCGCTCTGCGGTTTCGGCTGCGCGCTCACGCATTTGATGGGCGGCTTCTCTTGCCACCGACAAAACTCTTGCGGTTTCTTCTCCTAATAATGTCGTGACCGTCGCTTCATCGAGTACACCTGGGTCTGAAAGGCCACGAGTCTGCATCGCGCGCATCTCGCTTTCCAAAAACTTTTCGCGCTCTTGCAGACGCGCGAGTTCAGCCGAAACCATTCGCAAAAAATCACGAACCTCACCTTGGTCGAAGCCCCTTCGGGTGACGTTAAATTGGGCAGATCCGACGGCAGCGGGCGATGAGGGGTCAGGTTTAGAGAAGCTAATCGCCATTAGGCAAGATTAAACCCTATTTATAGTTCGATTGCGTCATTGCTAATGACTGAGCCACCCAACTCTTCTAAAACTTTGAGCGCTTCAGCAAGATTCGCGACTGGCACGATACGCAATTTTGAACCAGCAACTCGACGAGCAGCGTTGAGTTCTTCTGGCGTCTGCGCACTTGGCACAATAAACACGGTCGCACCTGATGCTTTGACGGCAACCGTTTTTTGACGCAACGCACCGATTGCACCGACGCTTTCGTCGCCGTCAATCGTGCCGGTCGCGGCAACTTTGACACCACCAGTGAGCTCGCCGGCCGTCAACTCGTCAAGAAGCGCGAGCGTGAACGAGAGCCCCGCAGATGGACCACCAATCGAATTCGTGTCGATATCAACTTCGAATGGCAAGTCGACAGTTCTCGTATCTGCTGGCCACACACCGATGATCGTTCGATTTGGGTCATCGGGGCTGACCATTAATTCGATTTCTTTTTTGACGCTTTCTTTTGATTTGTGAGGAATTATCGTGACCTCTACGACATCACCCGGCGAGTAGTCGGCGATGATCGGCATCAGATCAGAGAGTTTGGCAATCTCTATGCCGTCGAATTCTGTGATCGTGTCGCCAGGGTCGAGTTGCAGACAAGCGCTCAATGGACGCGGACTATCTTCACACACCAGTCGTTCGATGATCAACTTGCCGTATTCAATTGAAACTTCATAGCCAAGTCGATTTAGCGCGACATATTCGGCGATCTGTTTCGCCGATGACATTGCTTGAAACCCGAGTCGACGTTGCTCGCTCGGCGTTGATGTGCCGAACTTTTCGTCACGGTTCAAGACATCAACATCGGGGTCAAGTACACCCACGAGAGCATCAAGGGCCGACAATTTTGATCCGTATGCAGTGACGAACAAAATCGGTGCCGAAGTTTTGTATCGAGTCACTTGACTCAACGCGTTCTTGTCGAATGAAAAACGAGATGCAACTTGCTCGGCCGAACCTGGTGCAACTTCCCAATAATCAACTTTGACCAAAGATGAGGCAATCAGTGCACCAGTTACGAGCCAGACAATTGTGAGCAGTGGCAACGCCCACCACATGTTGCGCTGACGCGGCGCGATCACGGTTTGATGCTCGCCCGTGATCGTCGGCGATACGCTAGAAGGAGTTGTGGTTGTGTCGATGTTCATGTCACTCACCGTCTTTGATGTTACGGTCAGGTCTAGCGCAATCATCATGCTGAGCATGATTGCGTTTTGGTTCGCGTCTCGAGGTCGAACGAATGGTCTTAGCAAACCAATGGTTGTGCGGGTCGACAACAAGCACACAAACTTTTATCGTCCACTGAATAAAGAGCAATCGCTGCGGTCAGCCGGCCTTCTCGGTCTTGGTGCGCTTGCGATCGGAATATTCGCCGCAGTGATCATTTCAATTTTGGCCGCAATCGCATTTTCAACACTCACGAGCTCTTTAGGAAATTAAGCGGTGAAAATTCTCGTCACTGGCGCGGACGGTTTCATCGGCTCGCATGTCGTCGAAACACTGGTCAAGAGTGGCCATGATGTTCGAGCATTCGTTTTGTATAACTCTTTCAACTCGTGGGGTTGGCTTGATGAGTCTGATATATCGATTCGCGAAAGTATTGACGTTTTCGCCGGCGATATTCGCGACCCGCACGGTGTCGACAAAGCGGTAGAAAACCAAGAAGTTGTCCTTAATTTGGCGGCACTCATTGCGATTCCATATTCGTATCACTCACCCGATACATATATAGACACAAACATCAAGGGCACATTGAACGTTTTGCAAGCGGCGCGACGACACGGCGTCAAACGGGTCGTTCAGACTTCAACCAGCGAGGTTTACGGAACTGCGCAATATATTCCGATCGATGAGGTTCACCCGTTGCATCCACAGTCACCGTATGCGGCAACCAAAGTTGGCGCAGATCAACTTGCGCTTAGTTTTCACGCCTCGTTTGACCTGCCAGTTGGCATTTTGCGACCGTTTAATACTTATGGTCCACGACAGTCGGCGCGCGCGGTGATCCCAACAATCATCAGCCAGTTGGCAAACAAATCAAAAGTCAAACTCGGTTCGCTCTCGC
>RFTA01000107.1 GCA_009923685.1 Actinomycetota bacterium | reverse complement strand
AAAGCATCATCGAGACCGCGCCGATATCCATGCCGTTGGTCGCCATAAACAACAAATGACTACTGATGCGATTCAGCTCAGACAGCAACATTCGAATCCAGGTCGCGCGTTCCGGAATTTCTTGGTCGATGCCGAGCAACTTCTCGGTGGTCAACGCAAAAACAAGTTCGTTGTTCAATGGCGACGCATAGTCCATGCGAGTGACATTTGTGCCGCCTTGCATGAATGTCAGCGATTCGCCAGTTTTCTCCATGCCGGTGTGCAAATAGCCGATCACCGGCTTGCAACGCAACACCGTTTCACCACTTAATTCGAGCATCAAGCGCAAAACCCCGTGGGTGCTCGGGTGTTGAGGGCCCATGTTGATGATCATCGTTTGATCTTCGCTTTGCGTGCCCGTGAGTGCGGCAACTTCAGACTCGCTCATCCGCAGAACGGCGCCCGAGCCTCGCAAAATTTCTTTTGCTGAAACATCTTTTCGAAGTTGAAGTTCTTGTCGACCTTCGTTGGTGCCAGCCGCCGTCACTTCGTCGCCCTTGGGCACAACAATGTTTTCAGTCGCGGTCATGATGCCGCCCCCTTGAATTGAACCGGTATGTTTCCGGCGCCATAATCTTTTCTCAACGGATGTCCTTGCCAGTCTTCGGGCATCAATATTCGCGTCAGATCTGGGTGACCATTGAACTTGATGCCGAACATGTCGAAAACTTCGCGCTCCATCGCTTCGGTGCCCGGGTATAGATCAAAAGCCGAGTCGATCGTTGTGTCAGACTCTGCGATTTGCACACGCAACCGCACGCGACGACGCTGAGAAAGCGAGAGTAGGTTGACGACTACTTCAAACCTCTCAAGTTTTATTTCGCCCAAAACTTCGGCGGCGATGTTTCGGCCTGGGTGCGTCAGATAATCAACCGCCGTCAAGTCGGCGCACATCTCGAAACCCTCTTCACGCAATTTGGCGAGAGTTTTTAAGTAGTCGGCTTTAGCGACGAAGCGAACATCATCGGCAACTCGAATCGAAACTTGCGACACGGCTCAACGCGACCCGAGTGATACCGGCGTAGTCACGCCTGCAGCGATTTCTTGGATATGAACCTGCGCACCAGCACCTGTCGATGCACGGCGACGCATAATCTCGCCATCTTCGATCAACTGGTGCAAAGTTTCAATTGCGTGAATCAAAGTTTCTGGTGTCGGCGGGCATCCTGGTGCATAAACATCAACAGGAACAATCTGGTCGACACCTTGGACGATTGCATAGTTGTTAAACATCCCGCCGCTGCTGGCACAAACGCCCATCGAGATAACCCATTTTGGTTCCATCATCTGGTCATAAACCTGACGTAATACCGGCGCCATTTTTTGGCTAACCCGCCCTGCGACGATCATGATGTCGGCCTGACGCGGTGAGGCGCGAAAAACCTCCATTCCGAATCTTGCCAAGTCGTAGTGTGCGGTGCCGGCTGTCATCATTTCGATTGCGCAACAAGCCAAACCAAAGGTTGCACCCCAACTTGATCGCGAGCGCGACCACTTGACGAGTTCTTCGACGCGACCTGTCAAAAAATTATGTTCGAGACCACCCAGACCATCGTCGGCAACATTTTGTATCAACCCCATCAGACCGACACTTTCTCTTGCTCACGACCTTCGAGCCCAACACGACGAATTGTTGTCGTTGTCGATCTCGAAGCCGAAAGAATGTCTCCGTCTATTTCGACCAACTTGCGGGCTTTCTTGAGCGGACCCCAATCAAGTGCGCCACGAGCCACGACATAAACAAACGCCACAAAAAATACTGCGCTGAAAGCCACGAGTTCATAGAAACCATATGCGCCGAGCGATTCACTGGCCACGGCATATGGATAGGCAAAAATGATTTCAATGTCGAACATGATGAACAACATCGCCACAACATAGAAACTGACCGGAAACCGTTCGGGAGCCTCGAGACTCGGAACGATGCCACATTCATACGGCGCTTGCTTTGCTGTGTTTGGTCGACGAGGTGCCAATAACTTCGACGCAATCAACGACCCGACGCCAAACAAGATTGCCAGAACGGTCAATACGACGATCGGAAGATACTGACCCACGAGTTAGCTCTTCGCTGAAGAACGCGAACCAGAGTCTGCAGTTAGGTTCTCGCGTAGACGCAAATCTCGCACATGCAACAATCGGCACAACAACAAGAAGATGATCAACGAGCCAATGGTTATGAAAATCGCAGGTTGACGTTTTGTGCCTAGGTCACGCAACATATATACGTATCGATGTGGCTGAGATTCGTCAATAACCGGACGAGCCGGCGCTCGACCAGGCTCGACTCGTTGTGGCACGATCGGCGCAACTTCAACTATCGAATAATGGGGCTCGTGAAAAAATGCCACGAAATCGAGAGACTCATTGATCTTCGGCCACCGATCGCCACCTTTGTCGTATACGGCGACTGAGACATATTCGCCTAGCGCGAACTCTTCGGCTTCTTTTTGAATTATTTCATCGGCTGAGGCGACGGCCTGACCTCGACGCGGGTCAGACTCTTGCAGCAACAACCATCCTTCGCTTTGCAAAGCCGTAGACGCGGCTGCCGCGTCTGCAACTGCATCACCAGAGGGTTGCATTGGCGTGAGCATTATTTCTGCAT
>RFTA01000106.1 GCA_009923685.1 Actinomycetota bacterium | reverse complement strand
GAAAATACCTTTGAAGGCAAGATCAATCACTTTGAGCGAGTGAGCTTTTGACTCGCCCCCAAATCGCTCGGGTCGTTGTGCCTCGATGCCGATCGACTTAAAACCAACCCACGCGACCAAGCCACGAACAAAACGGTTTCGCTCATTCATCGCCCGCACGGTTTCATAAACTTTGCGATCAAGCAATCTGAAGTCTGACGCATTTTTGGGAATTCGATTATCGGTTAGCTTTCCGGCAAGCCAATAAAAAGCCTTTGAGTTAAACGTACGAATTGGTCCTGTGCCAACTCGCTTTGACACTTGCATATACACATTTTCATAACCGGCTTCCCAAAATTTGATGAACTCTGAAATTAGTTCGGGCGGGTCTTGCAGGTCTGCTGTCATAAACACGCAGGCATCACCTTTGGCGTAATGCAAGCCAGCTGTTATACCACCATCCATTCTAAAATTGCGCGCCAGCCTGATTACCTTGAAGCGTGGGTCAACGGCGTGAACACCCTTCAATATCTCCCATGTGCGATCAGTAGAGCCGTTCTCCACCATCAAAGCTTCAAATTCGTAACTGTTGTTCGACCCAAACACCTGCGTCAATCGACGCACCAGTTCTTCGATGCACATCTCTTCGTTAAACGCCGGAACGATGATTGAAATCAATTTTTTCAAATCAGCACCCCAATTTAAATTTTCGACTTCACAAACTCAGCAACAGTCGCAATCATGTAGTCAATCATCTCATTAGTCAGACCAGGGAACACGCCAATCCAAAAGGCATTGTTAGAAATAATCTCTGTATTTTTCAAAGATCCTGAAACTCGGTGCTCAATCTTTTGGTATGCCGGCTGAGAGAGCAGATTTCCGCCAAACAACTGACGAGTACCAATGCGATGACTTTCAAGGTGCTGCACTATCTCGTAACGCGAAAATGGTGCCCCTGGTCGCACGGTCAACAAAAACCCAAACCAACTCGGCTCTGATTTTGGTGTTGAGCCCGGCATCACGAAAAACTCTTCAAATTGGTTAAGACCGTCAAGTAAGCGTTTAAAGTTCTTACGCCTTGTCGCGATAAACCCTGGCAATTTCTTGAGTTGCGCCACGCCGACCGCCGCCTGCATGTCAGTCAATTTCAAGTTATAGCCAATATGTGAATACGTGTATTTATGGTCATAGCCGTAGGGCAAGCTACCCAACTGCCAATCAAATCGACGGCCGCATGTGTTGTCTTCTCCGGTCGGGCACCAACAATCTCGACCCCAGTCGCGCAATGACTCGACAATTTTGCGCATGCTCGCGGTTTTTGCCAACACGCAACCACCCTCGCCCATCGTCACATGATGCGCAGGATAAAAACTCGCCGTCGACAAATCGCCGAATGAACCAACAGGTCTGCCGTCATACGTGGCACCAACCGCGTCACACGAGTCTTCGATCACAAACAAATTATTTTCTTTTGCGATTTTCATCACCGCGTCCAAATTAAACGGATTGCCGAGCGTGTGTGCCATGACAATTGCCCGAGTCTTTGGCGAAATCGCTGCCTGCATATTTTCAGCGGTCGCGTCGTAAGTGCCTAGTTCGCAATCGATAAATACTGGCACAAGGCGATTCTGCACAATCGGGTTCACCGTTGTCGGAAACCCAGCCGCAAGCGTGATCACCTCATCGCCGTCGACCAACGCACGATCACCAAGACGTTCTGACTTCAAGGCCGAGACCGCCAACAGGTTCGCAGACGAACCTGAGTTGCAGAGCATCGCGTGCTTGACACCCATCACTTTGGCAAACTCTTCTTCAAACTCGTGGGCGTATCGTCCAGTCGTTAGCCAAAAGTCAAGCGACGAATCAACGAGATTTGTCAGTTCATCACCGTCAAAAACTTTGCCCGACACCGGTATCTGTGAAATACCACCCAAAAACGGCTTTTTTCGAAACGCCTCGTCGTAATATTGTGCCGTTAAATCAAGAATTTGCTGGCGCAATGCGTCTTTTTTCGCATCACCATTGTCGCTCGCCATGATCTATAAATCTAACGGATCAGCGTGTCGGCTTCGTGACCAGTTTGCGCGATACGCAGGTTGCCGGCCGCTTCACGTTCAAGCATCGTGATACTGCAATTGTCAAGACTGCGAATCACAAGTCGATCGTCACTAGTCAGAGCACCAATTACTGCGTTAATCGCAATGAAGTGCGAAAAGATCACCGTGCTAGTTTCAAGCGACTGCACAAACTCCACGACCGAATCTCGAAATACAACATATTCGCCACCCAAATCAGCCCAAGTTCCCTGCATCGCTACTCGCAACCAGTCGACACGACCCGACATTTCAACACCATTCGGCGACGGAATCTCTGCAACCTCAGCACAAACTCGCACTGGTGTCGTGCGTAAATCTGCAAACGGCTCAGCAGTTTGTTGGCATCGCAGTAGCGGGCTTGAAATTATCTGCACTGGTTGCCCAGCAAAAACTAATTCAAGTTTCGTTGCCGCATCTTTGGCTTGAGCACGGCCAAAATCGTCTAAACCTGGGTCGATGGCTGTGTCCCAACCTGCCGACGCACGACCGTGCCGCACGAGAGCAATTTTCACAGCCATCAAACTCGACTCAAATTATTCGAACAGCCAACGGTCACGCGGCGGCCCAGTCTCGCCGACCTTGATGAAATATTCA
>RFTA01000105.1 GCA_009923685.1 Actinomycetota bacterium | reverse complement strand
GTGAGGTTGACCGTTGTGCCAACAATTTCGCTGTCTGGGGCGACATCTCGTGGCACGCTTTCACCAGTCAACATCGACTCATCCAAAGATGAGGCACCTTCGACGACCACACCGTCTGCCGGAATAATTTCGCCTGGTCGCACGATCAGCAGGTCACCGACCCGAACTTTTGAAGCGTCGATTATTTTTTCTTCAGAGTCGCGCAACACCGTCGCGGTTCTCGCATTGAGCGCAAGCAACGAACGCAACGCATCGCCAGCGCGATTTTTCGCGCGGGCCTCAAAATATCTGCCGGCGAGCAAGAACACCGTCACGGCAACTGCAACTTCTAGATAGATATGACTGCTATCACCTGACTTCAACACCATGCTTGTCATGTTCGTTGCATTCATTGCATGAGATGAACCGCGGTAAACATGTTCGACGGCGTCACCCCAAATAATCGCCCACAGCGACCACGCGGTGGCCGCCGATACACCAATAGAAATGAGTGTGTCCATCGTGGTCGAACGATGACGGGCGTTCATCAGGGCGGCCCGATGAAACGGCCAAGCACCCCAAGACACGACGGGAGCGCTCAGCGCGAGTGCAAGCCATTGCCAATTCTTGAATTGCAGCGTTGCAATCATTGAAATTAATAGAACTGGTAGACCCAGAATTATCGAAGCGACTAGTCGCGTCAACAGCATTGACACGTGCTCGCTAATTTCGGCCTCGAGCATTTCGGTGGTTGTTTGCTCGAGTAGGCGAGCGTTGTAGCCGAGCGATTTGACGGTCGCGATTATTTCGCTGGTGCCCGTCTGTTGATCTACAAAACTCACACGTGCAGATTCGGTGGCGAAATTTACCGTCGCACGCACACCCGGAAGTTTGTTGAGACCTTTTTCGATCGACAACGCACATGCGTTGCAAGTCATGCCGGTCAGGCTCAGATCAAGTTGCGCTTCAACCGATTGTGTGTTCATCGATGTTTCAATTCTCGCAGGCAATGATGAGAAATACTCGCGCGGATCACCGCTTGATATATGCGTTAGATTGCGAACTGTGACATCGTTGTTGAGCAATGCTTTCGTGGTTTTTTTGGCGATATTTCTCGCTGAGTTGCCCGATAAGACGATGTTTGCGACTCTCATGCTTGCAACTCGCATGCGTCGACCATTCGCGGTGTGGGTGGGTGTAAGCATCGCGTATTGCACGCATGTTGTAATTGCCGTTCTCTTTGGGTCGGCGTTGTCAAAGTTGCCAGAGCGACCGATTCATCTGTTGGTTGGCCTCGTATTTTTGGTTTCAGGTTTTGTGATGTTTCGTTCATCAAACCAAGAAAGTCAAGAAGCCCAAGAGATTCATCAAACTAGAAGTTTTTTTAAGGTCGTATATCTGTCAATGAGCGCGATTTTGGTGGCCGAGTTCGCCGATTTGACCCAATTGGCGACGGTCGGTTTTGCTGTTCGAATGAACGATTCAGTCGGCGTCGCGATTGGTGCGGCAAGCGCCTTGTGCTCGGTGTCTGCCATTGCGGTTTTGGCGGGCAGCGCGCTGCAGAAGCGGTTTAATTTGTTATTGATTCAACGGGTCGCCAGTGCCTTTTTTATTTTGTTCGGTATTGCGGCGATCGTCAACAGTATTTTTTAACCCCACTTCGATTGACCAAATCGATACCCGACACTTCTTACGGTTTCGATCAAGTTGGCGTGTTCTTCGCCGAGTTTGGCTCGCAATCGACGAATATGCACATCGACGGTTCGTGCCCCACCGTAATATTCGTATCCCCAGACCCGAGACAGCAAGACTTCACGACTGAAAACCTTGCCGGGGTTTTGTGCCAAAAACTTCAACAATTCGTATTCCATATATGTCAAGTCGAGTGGCGTGCCACCAAACGATGCTTGGTAAGTCTCGGTGTTGAGAATCAAACCGCTGTATTCGATCAGTGATTCGCGAGACGCGGACATCTCGGTATAAAACAGATGTCGCAGACGCGAATCGAGTTCGCGAGGGTGAATTGGTGCGAGGCAAAAGTCGTCGAAAAGGTCGTCGCGCATCTCAAGATCTGCGAGTTGCGCGCCCGTCACTAGAACAATTGTGCGATCGACGCGATTTTCGCGTCGACGCAGTGACCGACAAATCGCCCACGCCGTCTCGGGGTCTTGGCTGCAGTCGACGACCGCTCCGAACCAACCCGAACTGGGCTCAAGTTTGTCAAGGGCTTGGCTCGAATTGATCGCCTTCCACGAGTATCCAGACAAATCGAGGGTGCGCGCGACATCTATCGGAGCCGGATCTGGAAACACCGCGAGAAGTTTTTCGTCGTCTTTGGTCATCGTCAGAATTTAGAGCGAGCGAAGATATCGGTTTAGTTCGTATTGGCTGATGTGAGTCTTGTAGCCACGCCATTCGGCTCGCTTGTTGCGCAAAAACCACTCGAAAATATGCTCACCGAGTGCTTCAGCAACCAACTCTGAACGCTCCATCACACCAAGCGCATCAGACAACGACTGTGGAAGTTGTTCGATGCCGAGTTTGACCAGCATGTCGTCACCCATTTCAAACAGGTTTGAATCTGCCTCAGGCGGTAGTTCGTAGCCCTCTTGAATGCCGCGCAAACCAGCGGCGAGAATCACCGAAAATGCTAGATAAGGGTTGCACGCAGGGTCGGGTGATCGATATTCGATTCGTGTGGCTTGATCGCTGTTGCGTTTG
>RFTA01000104.1 GCA_009923685.1 Actinomycetota bacterium | reverse complement strand
CAGCAAAACTCTCATGCTTGACATCGACAAACTCTCGGTGATTTACGAATCTTCGCCACTCTTTGCAAACCTTTCTCTCACGATCAAACACCACGAGATTGTCGCGCTCACAGGCCCAAGCGGTTCGGGCAAAACAACTTTGTTGCGCTGTATTGCGGGTCTCGAAACCGTTGCCTCGGGCACGATCCGCCTCAACGATTGCGACATCACCAAACAACCGGCCCACTTGCGTCAAATTGGCATGGTGTTTCAAGACAATCAGTTGTTTCCACATTTGACCGTCGCCCAAAACATCGCCTATTCATTAAAGATCAAACGCACCAACAAAAAAATAACGGATCAAAAAGTGCGTGAAGTTCTCTCCCTCGTCGGTCTGAATCATCTCATCGATCGAACAGTCACAAACTTGTCGGGCGGCGAAGCCAAGCGCGTCGCTGTCGCCCGCGCACTGATCGGCGAACCTCAAGTGCTGCTGCTTGACGAACCGCTGACCGGTCTCGACCCTACGTTGCACGGTCGCCTGCTCGACGACCTCAGCAAATTGTTGCGCGCGCGTGGCACAACTGTTCTTCATGTCACTCATGACCATGCCGAAGCGGCCGCGATTGCCGACAAAATTTTCGACCTTAGCCAACTAATCTCATAATTCGTGGTCGTGCAAAATTCTCGAGTGGTTCAAATCACAGCCGAAGATACTTATTCGCTTCGCACCGCAGTTTTGCGTGCCAACACACCTAGCAAAGACCCGAAATACGCAGAAGACTTTCTAAATGGCACTGTTCACTTCGGCATCTTCGACCAAAACAAAAATTTGATCGGCACTTCGACTTGGGTTTTAAAAGCCTGGCAAGAAGACGACTCAGCCGTGGCGATTCAACTGCGTGGCATGGCGGTTGCAACAAATCAATCACTTGGTCGTCCGCGAAATCAATACCTAATCGCGAATCGCCACCGCGGTACTAAATCGCAAACTTGTGCCTGCTTCGGGCTCGACGAACAGTTCAAGTAACCAATCGCCAGCACGTGGCAACAATAATTTGGCTTGAAAGTGATTCGTGCCGACAAGTCGCAAGTCAACAGGTATCTGAGGTATCGCTTGAGTAGCGAGTGAAACTCGTGCAGTCGCCGTCGTTATCGACTGCAGAGCACCGCCCGGCGGTGACAATACGACATGCACCTCGACCTCGCCGACTCGCGCAGGGGTAATTCGAATATCGGCAATTACATTTGCCTGCACAATTGTTGCCTCAAACGGCGCCGCGCTGATAACTGACAGCGGCGGCACCGAAACCAATATCGCAGTCACCGCCAAGACGACGACACCAATCACGCTCTCGGTGATAATCGTTTTTGAAAACTTTATTTTTTTCAGGTCTTGTTGTTCAACTCTTTTTGCCTTGAACAACTGTCGCGCGCGAGTTCCAGCAGCTATCGCCAACATCACGAGCACAACTTTGACGCTCAAGACGACGCCATAAGTTGTTGAAAAAATATTTTGAAAACCTTCCATCATTCGCCAAGCCTGAGCAACGCCAGTCGCGACCATGATCGGCATCGAAACCGTCGCCGTAAACGAGAACCAAGCAATCACCTGGGGCGATTCGCTCTGCCACTTGCGCCCGAGCAACACGAGAGTCACCAATCCACCCATCCAAGCCGAAACGCACAAATAGTGCACGATGTCGGTGCCGATACTCAGCGCTGAAAACTCGCGCATGCCTGGATGACCAGAAATTGAAAAGGTGGCGAACAACCCGACACCAAAGAGACTCGCCAACATTCGATAAATCGGTTTATTGTGCAAATCACGACGCCAGATCAGCAACAAAAACACCAACAAAATGACACCTCGCACAACCAACCAAGTGCCAAGTCGCGTTCGCAACACGTCATCGACCGCGTCAAAAGTCTCGCCGACGCTCATTGCTTGACCCAGCGCATATGGCGCCTGCAACAGCAACACGAGAGCAGAACCAACGACAGCAACTAGCCACGCGCCGAAAATAATTTTGTCGATCCGCGATGCAACCGCGATACGTGTCGCCAAGATCATCGCGCCAACCAAGACCATCACACCCAAAAAACTCAGCCACCGCGCTACACCCATCATCGAACGCACTGATACGGGTGCCGAGCTCGAAGCCAAAATCTCGTCACCCAAACTCGCGAGGTCTACACCTCTCGATCCAATCTGAAATGCAAATGCCCCCTGCACAGGGTGACTGTCTGCCGACACCACTCGCCACACAACCAGAAAACTTCCAGGTTCAAGACCGGGCACCCCGACGCGCACCGTTTTTGTGTCGACCACGCCGTCTCTAACGACATGTTTTGGTGTCGGCAAAACAATTATTTTCGAATTCGAATCAAAAAGTCTGATGCTGCCAAATGAAACCTCTACCGCTTCACCAAAATTCAACACGATTTCTTTTGGAGCCCGCTCAAGCACCGATGAGGCGGCTGGCTCACTCGACTTCAAACCTGCATGCGCCTCGACAAGATTTGTCGACCAGACAACTCCACCACAGCAAATGACTACGGCGACAAAGACAAACCTTAATAATTTTCTCACAATGGTTCTGGTTTGGCGAGACCGTCAATTTCAACTCGACCCATCAGCCACGCAAGGCGCTGTGATGGCAACAATTTCTTGGCGATTTCTGGCAGTTCGGTCATGCCCATCGGCTTACGACTGCGCCACAGCATTATCTGTTGATCGAGTTCAAGGCGCACATATAAAGGTGTCAAGTCGTCATATCCA
>RFTA01000103.1 GCA_009923685.1 Actinomycetota bacterium | reverse complement strand
TCAATGGCGCTACGGATACTTTGTCGTAGTTGGTGCATTAGTTCTTGTCTGTGGTGTCTTGTTCAGGTTGTTTCACAAATATAAGTGGCTTTAAAATTTCAAGATGTCAAGCAAGTCATCTAGACGCGCATTTATTTCGGCGACTGTTGCATCGTTCGCGTGGCTGATAACTGGCGGGCGCGCTGCGGCAACAACGCCGGCAATATCGGCCGGTGCACCTTGCAAAGTTAAAGGCAAAGAACGCACGGTTGACGGCGTTACTTTTGTCTGCCGCAATGCCAAAGGCAAACTTGTTTGGCGTCGAAAGCCTGGTGAAGCGACAACGAAAGTGATAACTGTGCGTGTGCTCGAAAGCGCAGAACTCGAACTTGGCAAAACGAAAGTTGTCAACGCCCCCGCGCCAAACGGTGGCACGACGGGCGTTGTTTTAACTCGCACCAGTGCGGGCATTACTGCATTGCGAGTTAATTGCACCCACCAAGGGTTTCCCGTTGGTCGTGTTGGTGCTGTGCTCGAGTGCGAGCTTCATGGCTCGCGATTTAACCCCGAAACTGGTGCCGTTATTAATGGCCCCGCTGCCCGCCCACTAACTCGCTACGACGCGAGCGAAACTAACGGCGGCATCTACGTGACTGTTACTAGCGCTTAACGCGCGAACCGAATTAAAAACTCGAGCAAGCCGCGATCGACGACGATAATCCCTGAAATACTCGGGTCTGGTATCGACCAATCTGTAAACACAATCTCAATTGATCCGTTCACTTCAATTACATCGTCAACTAATCGCGCTTTCAGCGTGAGATCAATGTCTTTTGTGACGCCCCGCAATGTGAGCGTGCCTGTTGTGTCGACGCTGAAGTCGCTGCCGGCAAGCGCCTCTGGCGTGAGAACGATCGGTTTTTTCAAGACAAAAGTCGACGTCGGAAAATTGACCGTGTCGAGAATGCGTGTGTTGACCTGTCGGTCACGTCTAGTGCTGTCGCTCACAAGTGTTGTCATGTCGACCGTAAATTCGGCAGCAGTAACTTGCTCACCGACAATTGTCAGCGAACCCGTAATCTCTGAAGTGCGACCGACGCCTTCGGTTTTTTGACCGACGATAGTTTCTTTGACGCGATAGCCGACGATTGATTCAGCGACAACTTTCCACTCGCCGTCGATTGTGCTCGCTGGTGCAGTTGTTGTTGTCGACTCGGCAGCAATCGTCGTCGATGATTCTGGCGCGATAGTTATAGTTGCCGGCTCAAGAGTCAACGCCTCGGGCGCTTCATCTTTAATCAGGTTGATATAAACCCAAGGACCAGCCACCGCCCCAACCGCCACCACAACTACAAGACCTAAAATTTTGCGCACGATCGGTTTCATGGCTACAAAGACTAGACGAGTAACCAAATATTCAGTTGCTGTTAACCAAAATCAGCAATCTGCACCAAGAGCCTCGAGCACAATTAATTCGTGAAGCAATTGCGTCGCACCACCACAGCGGTGCACGTGCGCCGTCGCGACCTATTCAAGTACATCGATTTTCGACGCGCAATGAGCGCCCAGTTTTCGTCGCAAGTTGCAGACGCGCTGACGACCATTACGTTGGCGAATGTTCTGGTCTTCAAATTCAGCGATGGCCCGTCGCTCACAGCGATGGCGTCAACCCTGATCGTTTCGCTCATTCCGTTGATTTTGGTTGGTCCGATCGCCGGCGACCTGACAGATCGATTCGATCGCGTCAAACTTCTCAGCCGAGGCCACTTGGCACGTGCTGCATTCACTGCCTCAGCAGTATTCGCAACAATCGAATTTTTTTCGGGGCGAAGAATCGTCGGCTACCTGTGCTTTTGCGTTCTTCTCGGCCTCACCCGAATTCTTTACACGGCACGAGCGACATCACTTTCGTTTTTGGTTCGACGCCACGAACTCGTCGCTGCCGACTCAAGTTCATTGATTCTGAGCGTGCTCGCAGGTGCGTGCGGCAGTTCGATTTATTTTGCACTTACTCATCGAATGCCCGCTGTAAGTTTTGTAATTGCGGCACTACTACAACTCTTTGCCGCGCGAAACTACGGCCGCATTAAGACAAAAATTGGTGGAGGTCGTCAAAGTTTCAACAAGCTGAACTATCGCCGACTAGTCGAGCATCTACGATCGCCCAAAACCCGTTTTGCAATGTCGGCAACTGCAACTCACCGCTTTTTACTGGGCATCTGTATCGCCAGCATCGCCGTAATGATCGACAAATCATTCAACATGCAGACAACTGGTTATCTTGCAGTGCTGGGTTTTTCGGCTGCTGGTTCATTTCTTGGTTCAATCAGTGCCGAATGGATCTCAGAGCACTTTCCACGACGATCAGTCACCGTCATCGCCTTCGCCCTTGCAAGTGTTGTCATCGGTGTTGCCTCGGCCTTTGCTCATCCACGAATTGCCCTTGGCAGTGTGTTGCTTTGTGCCTTTGCTTTTCAAAATTTGCGGGTTCGATCAGACGCAACTATTCAAGCCAACTCGCCAAAAGCGAGTATCGGCAAGATATTTGCCACCTACGACGTGCTTTACAACGCTGCCTATATATCTGGTGGGGTCATCGGCATTGCTGCAACCAGCACGCTTAGTTATCGAGCAGTTCTCACGACTGCATGCGCATCATATTTTGCCGCGTCAATGTTTTTTGCGAAGCTAAATGACGGAAAAGTCAGCAAGTTTTTGGTTGTCGCTACTCACCCTTCGGCTCATCGCAACATAATCCCAACCGCGGAAAGGCAATTTGCAAACTAGACCCGCGTAGAATACGCAAGTGAA
>RFTA01000102.1 GCA_009923685.1 Actinomycetota bacterium | reverse complement strand
CGCGAAGGCTCGGGCATTTGGCTCGGCGAAGTTGTCGCCACAGTCGGCTTATTGCTCGTGATCTTTCTAATCGCTCGTGGTCCGCGACCCGAGTCGGTGCCAGTCGCAGTCGGCGTATGGATAGGCGGCGCCTACTGGTTCACGTCATCGACATCTTTGGCTAATCCCGCCGTGTCGATCGCCCGTAGTTTCAGCGAATCTTTCGCGGGCATCGCACGCGAGTCGGTGCCAATGTTTATCGTCATGCAAATAATTGGCCTTGTCATCGCCACGCTCATTTTGTCGACGTTCATCGCCCGCAAACCGGCTAGTGCAGCGAAATCGAACTAATTTTTAACCCCGAACATTAAGCAATTCTTTTTTCTCGAAGTTTCTCGTAGTCAATGACTAGTTGCTTCGGTATTCGCGGTTCAAAAGAGAGAACTTCTGAGATCACTCGATGACCGCCTCGTGCAGTCGGGCGCACTTCTCTAAGAGTGAGCAAAAGTGTTGCCGACTTTCGCATGTAGGTATAGGCAACGCTAAAAGCCCCGTGCAATGAGTCGTTTTCTAAGAGAAGTGTGGCATCAATTCGAAAAACTGAGCAACTTTTGATTTGTTCTGAGAAGAATTCTGCGTCAAATGGTACTGATTCAAGTTTTCCGGCGTCTAGTAGCGCCTTGATTTTTTCTTTTCGGTTGTGTGACATCACGAACCTCAATTTCGACAATTGGGCGGCGGCCAATTTCCTGACGGAAACCACTGCCCGAGTTGTTCTTCCACCATGTGTGCGAATGAATGGATGGATTGACGTCAATTTGCAATCTTTTCGCCGCTGCTACTGAGGCATTCATAACCTCTGAATAGTTGACGTCGCCGATTACTAAAACGTCGATGTCTTGAGGCGGGTAACCCTCGATGCCTTGATACCTCGCAGCCCACGATCCAAAGATGAAGAGTCGGTCAACTCCTTTAACGCCAGCAAACTCTTCAGCGATAATAAATCGCGGGCCATAAGACATAAGCAATAAGTTCGCCAACATAATTGCAATCGGTGATGCACCGGCTTTCACCAACCGTTGACGCCCAAGACGGCGAGATTTCACAATTGCAGCTTTTTCTGCACGTTCGATTTCACGTTGAATAGTTGGCAATGATTGACCACTAACTTTTGCCAATTCGCCGAGAGACCATTCTCGATTCGGGTTAGCAAGGATGGCGCAGAGAATCTCAGCTTGGCCCCGAGAGCGCAAGATTGGCAGCAAAGCGGCATCAATTGTTGTTTTCATAAATTGAACGATATCGCTCAGTTTATGAAATTAATGGCTATCGCCCGCAAACCTGCTAGCTGACTAGTTTTCTCAGTTCGCCAAACTCGCCAAACTCGGCGGGCGAGTGCGATGAACTACGACCCACACCGAGATAAGTGACGGGCATCGCGTCGAAATCTTTGTCGTGCCACAAGTTGCGACCGTCGACAATTAGACACTCACGCATGTCGCGCACGAGCCTGTCGGCATCGAGTTCGCGAAACTGCTTCCATTCGGTCACCAAAAACAGCACGTCAGCATCGACGACCGCGTCATATTGACAATCGACAATTTCAAATAGATTCGGCGCGATACTGCTGAACATCGGCAACCATTTGACGAGCGGGTCGTGTCACGTATGTCATCGGTCTCGGGCTTGAACGAAAGCCCCCAAATCGCGCATCGTTTGCCTTTGAGCGAACCAAAATGTTGCATCGCCTTGTCGAGCAAAACATTTTGTTGTGCATCGTTGACCTCAATAACCGACTTGATCAGGTTCAAGTTCATATCGTTGTCGTTGCCCATTGCGACGATCGCTCGCAAGTCTTTAGGAAAGCAACTTCCGCCGAATCCGGCACCCGCGCTGAGATATTTCGCACCGATTCGCGGGTCGGCGGCCATCACTCGTTGCACATCGATCACATCGGCGCCAACTGCGTCTGAAAGTTTGGCGATTTCGTTCATAAATGAAATGCGTGTCGCGAGCATCGCGTTGCTGGCGTATTTGCAGAGTTCAGACGATCGTTCGCTCATCACCATCAGCACTTTTGGTGACGAGCAAAGTGGCGCATACATTGCGCTCAAAATTTCAATCGCTCGTGCGTCACTTGAACCAATGACGATTCGATCAGGTTGCATGAAGTCGCGCACCGCGTCGCCTTCTTTGAGAAATTCTGGGTTCGACGCAACGGCAAAATCAATCGATTCACCGCTCGCGCGTGCACCGTCGGCGACTGCTTGGCGCACGATGTCTGAAGTTCCGACTGGCACGGTGCTTTTTACGACGACGACCGCGAAGTGATCGAGCAGACCACCGATCGTCTGGGCAACATTTATCACCTGTGAGAGGTCAGCCGAGCCGTCGAGCAGTGGCGGTGTGCCGACGCCGATCATCAACACTTCACCGTGCGCAATCGCGTCGTGCGACGAAGTCGTAAACCGCAATCGTCCTTTTGCGACACATGCGGTGACTGATTCACTTAGACCTGGTTCATAGAACGGCACCTCGCCCAACATCAATCGTTCGACTCGTTCGGCATCAACGTCGATGCACACGACTTGGTGTCCGATTGCCGCCAAACCTGTGGCCGAAACAAGCCCGACATACCCTGCACCAAAAACCGAAACTTTTATCGGATTATCGACTGACCGCATTATCTACGCCGCTTTCTGCTCAGTTTTTGTTTCGAGTGTTTCAAGTTGTTCGAGTCTTCGAACCAGCGTCAAGCGGTGAATGTCTTGACCGGTGAGCCAACTAAACGTGTGGTTCTTCGAGTTGGCGA
>RFTA01000101.1 GCA_009923685.1 Actinomycetota bacterium | reverse complement strand
TTTTGGCACGCGAATTTCAATCAGCATTTCGTCGGCAGCCAAATCGCTTTCAAGAAAGCCCTTATAAAAGTTCGCTGCAGCAATCTCACGCTGTCCCTTTGGTCCTTGAACAACATAAGTTGCACCGAGCGCGAGCGTTGTCGCTGGCAAATCGCTGGCGGGGTCAGCGTGCGCGATCGAACCACCGATCGTGCCACGATGTCGCACTTGCGCATCGCCGACATGACCGGCAGCGTGACTAAGCAATGGTGCGTGCTCATGCAGAACTTTCGAGGTCTCGACATCCATGTGTCGCGTCAAAGCACCAATCGCGATGTGGTTGCCCGCATCTTTGATGTACGACAAGTCTTTGACACGACCAATGTCGATCAACATCGCCGGCTGAGCAAGTCGCAATTTCATCAGTGGCAACAAGCTGTGTCCGCCCGCAAGAAACTTTGCGTCACTTCCATATTGACTGACGAGCGCAATCGCTTCGTCAGCAGACGACGCCCGCTTGTAGTCAAATGCTGCAGGAATCATTTCTTACCTCCACGAGTTGCTTCTTGAATTGTTTTCCACACAGTTTGCGGCGATGCTGGCATCGCCATTGAAGTAACGCCGAGCCCCGACAACGCATCGATGATCGCGTTGATCACCGTTGGTGCCGCACCAATCGTGCCCGCTTCACCGATGCCTTTGACGCCGAGTTGATTCGTCGGCGACGGAGTAACCGTGTGACCAGTTGTAATCGCCGGCACGTCACTTGCTGCTGGCACCAAATATTCGGCGAGCGTCGAAGTCTTCAAGTTGCCGTCAATGTCGTAAACGGCTTCTTCGAACAACGCTTGGGCGATGCCTTGCACTACGCCACCGTGCACCTGACCTTCGACAATCAACGGATTAATTTGATTGCCGCAGTCGTCGACCGCGATGTATTTCAAAATTTTCACGGCGCCCGTTTCGATGTCGACTTCAACTACGCACATGTGCGTGCCGAATGGCCACGAAAAGTTTGGCGGGTCATATGAAACCTGAGCTTCAAGGTTTGGCTCACAACCCTCGGGCAAATTATGCGCAGTGAAAGCACCAAAAGCAATTGCCGCAAGCGGCAAAGCGCGATCTGGTGAGCCTTTGACGCTGAAAGTGCCACCAGCGAATTGCAGGTCTTCGGCTGCACATTCAAGTTGATGGGCGGCAATTAATTTTGCCTTCTCGATTACTTTGTCGCAGGCAAGTGCGATCGCGACACCTCCAACGGGCAAACTTCGCGACCCATATGTGTCAAGGCCAAGAGCCGAGATCGCCGTGTCGCTGTGCAAGACATCGACATCTTCTGGCGCGACGCCAAGTTTTTCTGCGGCGATCATCGCCCACGAAGTTTCGTGTCCTTGACCATGCGGTGAAGTGCCGGTGATGACCTGCACCTTGTTGGTCGGCAACACGCGAACGGTCGCGGCTTCCCAACCGCCGGCCGAGTAGTTGAGCGACGCCAAAACTCGTGAAGGTGCGAGACCGCACATTTCAAAATACGAACTCATGCCGACGCCGAGAAGTTTGGTCGCACCAGGCACGTTTTGTTTTTTCTGTTGTGCACGCACGCCAGCGAGGTCGGTCATCTTGGCGGCTTTTTCGGCTGCCAGCAGGTGATCACCAGAGTCGTATGTCAAGCCACTGAAAGCCGTATACGGAAACTGTTCTTTTTTGATGTAGTTGCGCTTGCGCAACTCGAACGAATCGATCTTCATCTCGCGCGCCAACGCCTCGATCGCCAATTCGATTGCATATGTCGCCTCAGGTCGACCAGCGCCGCGATATGCATCTGTCGGCGTCAAGTTCGTGAACACCGAAGTGCAGCTGAAGTCATATGCCTTTGGTATGTCGTAGACGCCTGCATACAAAAATGCACCAAGAATCGGCACGCCCGGTGTGACCAGTTGCAGATACGCACCCATGTCGCCGACAATGCGCACACGAACCGCCGTGATCTTGCCGTTTTCATCGGCAGCCAATTCGATGTGTTGAATCTGTCCACGGCCTTGAATCGTGGCTTGAGTGTTTTCGGTGCGCTCTTCAACCCAGCGCACGGGTGCGTTGTGTTTGCGGGCGAGCGCCATGCACAAAAGTTCTTCGGCATAGACGTCAAGTTTTGAACCGAAACCCCCGCCGACGCTTGGCGCAACTACTCGCACCTGTTGTTCTGGAATGCCGAGAGTCAGTGCAGTCATCACCTTCAAAATGTGCGGTATCTGAGTCGCCGAATAAAGGGTGATGTCGCCGCCAAAAGGTTGCGGCACTGCGGCGATTGCACGAGGCTCCATCGCCATCGGTATCAAGCGCTGTTGAACATAACGCTCTTTGACTTTGTATTTTGCTTTCTTGAACGCTGCCTCAACGCAGCCAGGGGTTTCTTCGACAAGAAGCGGCCAGGTGTAGCTCTTGTTGGTGCCGAGATCTTTGTGAATGATGTTCTTGTCGCTCAGTGCATCTTCGAGATCGACTACGGCAGGCAGTGCCTCATATTCGACATCGATTGCGTCAAGCGCGTCGCGCGACGCAGTTTCATTTGTTGCCAACACTGCCGCGACACCGTCGCCGACGTAGTTGACTTTGTCGCTCGCCAATGGATAATGCGGCGGGTTCTTCATGTCTGGCGTCACTGGCCATGCGCACGGCATTGGTGCTGCCCAAGCCGATTGCAGATCTTTGCCCGTATATACGGCAACAACGCCAGCGATTTTTAGCGCGGCTGAAACATCGATCGACTTGATTTTTGCGTGCGCAAAAGGCGAGCGCAACACCGACAGATGCAACGCACCC
>RFTA01000011.1 GCA_009923685.1 Actinomycetota bacterium | reverse complement strand
ACACTTGGCATCGTCGCCGAAGCGCGACCACCGAGCTTTGTTCGACCAGTCGTCGGATCGACTGGCGACGGCCGAGCAATTGGCCCGGTTGAATCGCGCATCGCAGTAACACCAGACTCGAGGCGCTCAATGCGCGCCAATAGCGAGGCAACATCTGCACTCATGTTTTGGCGAGTTAATTTGACGACCGCAACTTCAAGCAATAGTCGTGCATCGGGTGCATGCCGAATTTCGATCAACACGTCACCCAAAACTTCGATTGCCCGCACGACGCCCGTTGCACCCATTCGCCGAGCCTGGTCACCAACGATTTCGGCGCGCTCTTTTGGTAACTGCACAAGTTCGGGCGCCATCAACGACAAAAACGCATCACGCAAATATCGCACGATGTCTTCGGTTAGCGCACGCGGGTCAGCACCGAATTGCACTGCTGCGCCAACAGCCGCCAACGCGCGACCTGGATCGTGATCGATAAACGCCTCAATAAATTCGTCGAGCGAGATTTGTTCATCGACGTCACCGCCTGATGCAACAACTAGTTCAAGTGCCGAAAGAGTGTCGCGCACCGAACCTGCACCAAGTTGTACTACGCGATCTATCGCTTCTTCGCTGACGACAAGTTTGGCGTCGGCAACAACCCAACGAACATGCTCTTTAAGTTCTTGCAACGGTAAAAGATGAAATTGCAAGTGTTGCGTACGACTACGAATTGTTTCGCTTACCTTTTGCGGATCTGTCGTGGCTAAAACGAAAACAACATGATCAGGTGGTTCTTCAAGTGTCTTGAGCAGCGCCGCCTCTGCGGGCTTTGACAACATGTGCACTTCGTCCAATATGAAAACGCGGTGTCGACCCGGGTTGCCAAGTGCCGCCCGTTCGATTAAGTCGCGCATGTTGTCGACGCCGTTGTTGCTCGCGGCATCAAGTTCGAGCACGTCGTAGCTCGAACCAGTGTCGATCGATGTGCAAGAGTTGCACGCGCCGCAGGGTTCGCCATCTTTTAATTTTTCGCAATTGAGAACTTTTGCCAAAATTCTCGCTGTCGAAGTTTTGCCCGTGCCTCTTGGTCCAGAAAATAAATAAGCTTGACCTTCACGATTATTGATTACGGCGTTACGCAGAGCACGAACGACATGGTCTTGGCCTTTGAGCTCGTCAAAGCGACGGGGCCGATACAGCCGATATAGAGATTGCGTTGCCATTTCGTAGCGAGCCTACCTATGGGGTGGTTCGCCGTGTTTACGCCCCACAATTAACTACTCTTTATATACACGCATGGCATTCTTGAAAACAAAGCAAAGGGCTAAAAAATCGGCTCTGGTTGGGCTAATTTGCCTAGGGATAATCGGCGGGTTTTTCGGTACCTCCGCGAATGCTTCGGTTTCTGGCCAGAACCAACTCAGTTCGTCAAACCCCGCGCCAAACCAAGTTGTTTCGGTGCCGCCGACTCAACTGCAATTGGTATTTCAAAATCCGTTGGCAAACGCCGAAGTAGTAACCGCGATGGGCTTGTCGTTGGCGTGCAACGGCACGCTTGTGGGTCTTGGTGTACCTCAACTTGGTACTGACTTTAAAACAGTCTCGGCGGCGCTGACACAAATTCCACCTTCGGGTTTATGCACCGTGAGTTGGGCTCTCCCAGATAAAAGTCTTGGGTCGTTTAGTTTTACTTCGGCTGTTGAAATTCAAACGACGATCGCCGGCGCGACCGAAACGCCAGGCACACCGGGCGCACCAACAATCATCGGCGAGACAATCGAGCAACAAGACGCTGGCCCGCGAGTCGGAGGCATTCTCGGTCTGTTGAGAATTCTTGAGTACATGTTGATGTCGGCGATTTTTGGCGGACTAGCCCTGATGCTGACCGCATGGCCCGAAGGTCCTACCTATGGTGTGACTCTGCGCTACATGCGTCTCACTTGGATCGCGTGTGTCGTCACGATGTTTTTTGTCCTCGTGTTATCAACCATGCGCGCCGAGTCGCAAGGGTTCATCGCATCAATGAACCCGTTCGGCTGGTTCGGTGCATTGAACACCGGCAGTGGCGCAATTTTAATTTTGCGTTTCGTTTTAATTTTGGCGTCTGGTTGGGTGGCGATGAATCCAGGTCGCATCAATGACCCTGCCTCACAATTGTTGGCAAGTTCGATAATTATTGCGATGATCGCCACTCTCGGTCTCTCACGTCTCGGACAAGATGTTGCAATTTTTAGTTACATCCTCGGCATCTTCCACGCGATCGCCATGGCGTATTGGATTGGTGGCTTGCTCTTGCTCTCGCGCGTGGTATTGATTGGTCCAGGTTCTTCTGACTTGGTTAGCGCCGTTCGTGCATTTGCAAAACACGCCGTCGTCGCATTCGGTGTTACCGCATTCACTGGCGCGCTACTCGTCTATTTATTGGACGGCTCTTCGATTTTTACCAGTGGTCACGGCCGAATCGGAGTATTCAAAGTTATTTTTGTATCGGTGATGATCTTTATTACCTTGGTGTTGAAAAATTTCGTCGCCCAAAAATTGATCGACGGCGACAACCTGACAGGACGTATGGCGTGGCGACTACGTCGAGCAGTTTCGGTCGAACTAACTTTCGCGCTCATCGCGTTGATGTTTACTTCATGGCTTGTAGCAACCACGCCGCCGAAAGCCAAGGCCGAGATCCGCACAACTTCAGCAACATACTCGTTCAGAGAAGAACTTAAGAACGACAGATTTCATGTCGTAATTTCGTTGACACCAGGTGTGACCGGAACAAACGCGATGCGCATCGAGCTGATCGAGCCGCGACGAATAAACAACTTCGCGGTCAAATTGGTGCCGCAAGCAATCGGGTTTTCAGGAATTCAAATCAATGTGCCGTTGACGCGACCTGGCGCGGCGATTGTCGCGGGCGACGGTTCGTTTATCCTCAATGCACCTGGCATTTGGAACATCGAGGTTTCGGGCACAACAACGACCGGAGATTTGACACCGCTGGCAACCACACTTGCGGTTACTCAATCGCCCGAAGCGCAAGCCGTAACGACGCTGCCGACCGCTACGACTATTGGCGGTTAAACATCCGACTGATTCGTCGGTCTCTCGGCAAGTATCGTGAGTTCTGTGAATAGCAATTCAATGGACGAAAAACTTGCCGATCTCAAGGCTCGCAAGGCAGCTGCATTTACCGCAGGGTCGCCACGGTCGATCGAACGCCAACACGAAAAAGGCAAGTTGCTCGCGCGCGAGAGAATCGACGCTTTGCTTGACGAAGGCAGTTTTCATGAACTAGATCTTTTGGCGCGCCATCGCGCACACGCTGCCGGCCTTGAAGAACACCCGTATACCGACGGTGTGATCACGGGTTGGGGAACAATCGACGGTCGCAAGATTTTTGTTTTCAGCCAAGACTTCACCGTGTTCGGTGGAGCGCTCGGAGAAGTGTTCGCCGAAAAAATTCACAAATTGATGGACCTCGCGCTGAAAGTGGGTGCGCCGCTAATCGGCCTCAACGATGGCGCAGGAGCGCGAATTCAAGAAGGCGTCGTTTCGTTGGCGAGTTACGGCGGCATCTTTCACCGAAATGTTCAGTCGTCGGGCGTGATTCCACAGATCAGCGTTGTACTCGGTCCGTGTGCAGGTGGTGCGGTTTATTCACCGGCAATGACAGATTTTATTTTTATGGTTCGCGAGACCAGCCACATGTTTATTACCGGCCCTGATGTCGTTAAGACGGTGACGGGCGAAGATGTAACGCTCGAAGAGTTGGGTGGCGCGATGAGCCACGCATCAAAGAGCGGTGTGGCAACCTTTGTTTCTGCAGACGAAAAAGCGTGTCTAGACGATGTGCGCTATTTGCTCAGCTTCTTGCCACAAAACAACATGGCCGACGCACCATCTGTCGCCCCGACAGACGACCCGTTGCGTCAGTGCGAATCGTTGCGCACAATCTTGCCGCCATCGGCAAATCAGCCTTACGACATGAAAAAAGTTATCGCTGAAGTCGTAGATGACGGCGAGTTCTTCGAATACTTTCCACACTGGGCAAAGAGCATTGTCTGTGGTTTTTCGCGACTCGACGGCAAAACAATCGGCATAGTCGGCAATCAACCAATGGTTTTGGCTGGCGTGCTCGACATCGAGTCAAGCGAGAAAGCCGCGCGCTTCGTGCGCACCTGTGATGCGTTCAATATTCCGTTAGTTACTTTCGTCGATGTACCTGGTTTCTTGCCAGGCGTCGACCAAGAATACGGCGGCATTATTCGCCACGGCGCGAAATTGCTCTATGCATATTGCGAGGCGACAGTGCCACGAATTCAAGTAATCACACGCAAGGCCTATGGCGGTGCGTATGTTGTGATGAATTCAAAATCAATCGGTGCGGATTTGGCATATGCGTGGCCGACCGCTGAACTTGCCGTAATGGGACCACAAGGTGCTGTTGAAATTGTTTATCGCCGTGAATTGCAACAAGCCGCGAACCCAGCCGAACGTCGCAAAGAACTCGTTGCCGAATACGCCGAAAAATATGCGAACCCGTATGCGGCCGCCGAGCGTGGTTATGTCGACGATGTAATCGACCCAGCCGAGACGCGTACGAAACTTATTGCAGGTCTGAAGATGTTGCAGTCAAAGCGCGAAGAGTTGCCCCGCCGCAAACACGGAAACATGCCGTTGTGAAGATTCAAAATTCGATTTCGCCTACACCAACTGCCGAAGAAGCCGTGGCGATTGCGACCGCACTTGAAATGTTGTGGCCAAAGCCACAAACTACCGTCGCCACATCGGTGCAAACATCTTGGAGATTCAGCGGCCGATCATGGACTGATTCAGTTCTGGCGCGTCGCAGCCGACCAAATTAAAAATGTCTGGTCCGCTACGCGATCTGCGGGTCATTGACCTATCGACCGTTTTAGCGGGACCAAACTGCGCTCGCTACTTTGCTGATTTCGGCGCCGATGTCATAAAAATTGAGAAACCTGGCGCAGGCGACAGCCTTCGTGGCATGGCATGGAAAGATCCGCGTGATGGCACCGGTTTATGGTGGAAGTTGGTCAATCGCAACAAACGAAACATCGCGCTCGATTTAAAGCTCGATAGCGACCGCGAGGTTTTTTTGAACCTAGTCGATGAGGCCGATGTGCTCGTCGAAAATTTTCGCCCGGGCACGCTCGAGCGATTAGGTGTCGGGCCAGAAATTTTGTTGCAACGAAACTCAAAACTTGTGATAACCCGCGTTTCGGGGTTCGGACAAACGGGACCGTACAAAGATCGCCCAGGTTTTGCATCTATCGCTGAATCGATGTCGGGTCTGGCGGCAATAAGTGGCGATCCTGATGGGCCACCGATGTTGCCGCCGATCGCTCTGACAGACGAAGTCACTGGGGTCGTCGCGGCATTCGCAACAATGGTTGCGCTGCACAGCAAAGTTGGACAAGTAGTTGACGTCAATTTGCTTGAAACAATGTTTCAAATAATGGGACCATTGATTTCACTTTTCGTTTTGACCGGCGAAGAACAACCGCGCCTCGGTTCACAGTTGCCATATACAGTGCCGCGTGGCGTCTATCAGTGCAATGACAAAAAATGGGTTGGTGTCTCGGCGAGTTCAGATTCGGTTGCGGCACGAGTGGTCGAAGTGCTCGGCTTTGCGGGTGATGAAAGATTTTTGACATTCTCAAGTCGTGTAAAGCATCGCACCGTATTGCACGACTTAATGACCAAGTATTGTGCGAGTCGCGACAGCGCAACGGTTCTGAAAACTTTCACCGACGCGCAGGCCGCTATTGGTCCGGTGTTGTCGATGGCCGACATCGCAGTTGATCCACATTTTGCTGCGCGACAGGCAATTCAAGTTGTGGGTGCGACACCAATGCAAGGTTTGCTCGCCTCGTTATCTGGCACACCAGGTGAACTACGGTGGGAAGGTCGCCAGCTTGACGCAGACGGCGAAGAGATTCGCAAAAGTCTCTGGAAACACGTTTAGAAAGCGGAATTTTGAAAAATTGGTCGAGAGGCGCGAAAGTTCTTGCGCTCACATCTATTGGTGTGATGTTGGTTTCGCTTGACATCAGCATCGTCAACGTTGCATTCGGTTCATTTGTCGCCGAATGGCCCGAAAGTAGACGGACACTGACCTGGATTTTCTCGGCTTACAACATCGCATACGCCGCGGGTTTGCTAACCGCTGGTCGACTCGCAGATGCGTTTGGTCGCAAGCGAGCGTTTCTAACTGGCTTGATGATTTTTATGCTCGGGTCGATTCTCTGTGCTGTCTCGCCGACTGCAATCTTTATGGTCATCGCGAGAATTATTCAGGCAATTGGCGGGGCAATTCTCACTCCGGCTTCGTTGGCACTCGTGCTACCTGAGTTTGCCGTTGAAAAACGTTCGGCGGCGATCGGTATTTGGGGTGCAGTCGGTGGAATCTCGGCGGCGAGTGGCCCGACAATCGGTGGTTTTTTGGTCGACACCTTCGGTTGGCACTCGGTGTTTTTGGTCAATGTGCCGTTCTGCTTGCTGGCATTTGCTATTGGCCTTAAATTGTTGCGCGAATCGCGCGATGAAACAGCACCGCGCACGGTCGACTATTTCGGCGCGTTACTCGTTGTGCTCGGCGTCGGGCTGCTCACCTTGATGATCGTGCAAAGCGATGAGTGGGGCTGGGTTTCAAATCGATCGTTGACAATTTTTGCGATTTCTCTCCTATTTATTGCTGCTTTCGTCTGGCGATGCAACAAAGTCGCCCACCCGGTGCTTGATTTGCGTTTGTTCAGATTGCCGTTTGTGACGGCGGCAGCGATCAGTGGTTTTGTTTTCACGATGGGTTTTTTCTCGATGATTTTTGTCAACACTCAATGGTTACAAGTCGTATGGGGCTATAGCCCGTCATTGTCGGGCCTCGCAGGTTCGCCGGGCCCGTTGGCTGCGGCGATCGTTGCAGCGCCAGCAGGCAAACTTGCCAACCGCATCGGCCATGGCAAAGTTGTCGCCACTGGTGCACTTATCATGTCAATCGGCATCGCATGGATGAACTTGTTCATCTCGACCGAGATTCATTATTGGGATTTTTACTTTCCGACGATGGTCGTTACCGGTATCGGCGTCGGGCTTTGCATCTCGACGATTTCAAGTTCGGCAACGGCATTTTTGCCGCAACCAAAATTTGCGATGGGCTCTGCTCTAAACAACACTTCACGACAAATCGGTGCAGCACTTGGTGTGGCACTTGTCAGTTCAATGCTCGTCGCCGCGGCAAAAACTGATACACCGACGAATGGTTTTCATGCAGCTTGGACACTTATGAGCGGCGTAATTCTGCTTTCGGGTATCGCAATGCTGACTTTGTTTCGGCGACCAACTGCCGAGCAACTCGCCCAAGCGAGTTAACTGGCCACGCCCACCGGGCAGCTAACACCAGTGCCACCAATGCCGCAGTAGCCACTCGGATTTTTGGCGAGATATTGCTGGTGATACTCCTCGGCGTAATAAAACTCGGCTGACTTTTTGATTTCAGTAGTTATCTTGCCGAAGCCTGCTTCGTTGAGCCGCTGCTGAAAAATATCGCGGGTGGCGATTGCGGCGGCCTGTTGATCTGAGTTATCGAAATAAATCGCACTGCGATATTGGGTACCAATGTCGTTGCCTTGTCGCATGCCTTGGGTTGGGTCATGTGACTCCCAAAAAATTTGTAGCAATTTTTCATAAGAAACTTTTTCTGGGTCAAATACAACGAGCACGACTTCAGCATGCATCGTGTCACCATTACAGACTTCGCGATATGTCGGGTTGAGTTTGGTGCCCCCGCTATAACCCACCGCTGTCGAATAGACCCCGTCTAGTTGCCAGAACTTACGCTCGGCGCCCCAAAAACAACCCAAACCAAAAATCGCTCTTTGCATTGAGTTTGGCCAAGGTTCAACGAATGAATTGCCGAGGACGAAGTGCGCAGTGTTCATTGTGTCAGGCTATTAGATGTCTATGCAATCGAGTGAACTTGAACCGCGACTATTTTTAGCCTCAGATATTGATGCGGCTCTCGAATTGAATAACGCGAATGCGCCAGCCGTCGGCGAAATTGATCGGTTTACGCTCGAATTTCTGGTCGAGCACTCGTTATATTCGTTTGCGATAGGCGCCGAAACTCTGCATGCTTTTTGTATAACTTTTGCCCCGGGTGCGCCGTATACCAGCGTGAACTATCAATGGTTTTCAAAAAAATATCCCGATTTTGTTTATCTTGATCGAATTGTCGTCAATGAGAAAATGCGCAACAAATCGCTTGGCGCAAAACTTTATGCAGCAGTCGAACAACGAATGATCAGAGATCGATGTGCGCCGTTGTTGACTTGTGAGGTGAACTTGAATCCGCCAAATCTTGGTTCGATTCGATTTCACAATCGCATCGGTTTTCGCGAAGTTGGTCAACAAGACTCAAAACCTGGTCTCACTGTCAGCATGCTTGCCAAAACAATCGCCTAGAGATGCAAAAAATTGTTGACTATCTGAAACTCAACTCGATCGCCGTCGCGTTGGCATTATTTTCGGCGATTCTGACATTGATTGCTAATCGCTCAGGAGTGGGTTGGAGTTGGGACACAAGCGACTATGTCGCAGTTGGCAAGAACTTTGCGGCCGGTAACGGCTTGCTTGATGCCACTGGTCTGCCAATGACCGTGAGGCCACCAGGCCTCTCGATTTTGATTGGCTTCGGTGACATGCTCGGACTAAGCGCGAATTCAAGCGCGCGACTTCTCAACGCACTCTGTGCGATCGTCACGGTTTTAGGCACTTCTCGGTTGTTGCAACTTGCAAATGTAAAACGAACCGTGCTGGTTGTTGCAACTGCACTTGTCGCATTCAGTCCAGCACTTTTGTGGCAATACTCGATGATTTGGTCCGAACCACCGTTTGTCGCGCTGTTAGTTTTGGCAACGATAGTTGCGTTAGGGCCAGCGAGCACGAAAAAATTTGTCTTGCTGGTTGCGTTGTTCGTCGCATTGTTTTTTGTTCGTTATGTCGGGCCCGTATTTGCAGTTTCAATGGCAGTCAGTGCGATCTTGTTTGATCACCGCAAACTCGGATTAATTAAAGCCACAGCAGCAAATCTTTCTGCTCTTGCAATATCTCTTCTTCCGGTTTGGTTTTGGCTGCAGCGAAACCAAACTATTGACGGCACTCTGACTGGCGCACGAACTCCTGGCGGGGGTTCGCTGCTTGATCCACTAAAAACTTTTACTGCAACACTTGGCTCATGGCTTACAGCCAACCCCGTTGAAGGAAGCATCTATTTGTCATGGAATGATTACCCGAACAACACCAAGATTCTTGGCGTGATGTTGCTGATCGTATTTTTTGCGTTGACAGCTGTCTATTTCTTTTTGTTCGACGCGCGCGGAGTCGACCAGAACAAGACATTAAACGTGTTGCTGATTAACGTGGTTACTGCAGTTGTCTATGTTGCGTTTTCAGCATACCGATTCGTGCACTTTGAGCTCGGGCCGCTCGACAATCGAATGATGATTCCGATCTTCGTGCCACTCGTGATAGTCATGGCGTTGCTAATTGATCGAATCAAACTCGCCTCGATGCTGTCACGAAAAGGTGTGCTAGCGATTTTTGCCGTGTTTCTAATCTTCCAAGCGATATCAAGCATCGATGACGCGCTCAGATTTGGTCGCGACGGTCGTTATTGGGCAGCGAAAGAATTTCAAAATCAACAGATTCACGAATTTGTAAAAGATCTGCCGAAAGATAGTTCGTTGATGAGCAATCAACCCCAACAGTTATTCGCGGTTTGGCAGAAGTCGTCAGTTTTTAACCAATTTCAACTTGAACTTGCGCAAACAGCCGAATGCAACAACCGTTACTTTGTTTGGTACAACTCAACATACGACGATGGCTCACCAAACCTTGAAGGACAACCAGAAGGTGCGTCCGAGATTTATTCAGACGAGTCGGGCGCAGTACTCGACCTCGGGTCTTGCACTTCAAGTGTCGCAACATTTTGGCCATAGTAAAATAAAATTCTCATGAAAATCGGGGTGTTAATCGTCGCTTACAACGCGCAAGACACCCTGGCAAAAGTTCTTGACCGCATTCCATCTGACTTCGCAACCCAAATCGACTCAATCTTGGTTTGTGACGATGCCAGCACCGACGACACACATAATGTTGGACTGCAGTATCAGAACAACTCCAAACTTCCGCTAACAATCGTCCGGCATCAAATCAATCTTGGATACGGCGGCAACCAAAAGACTGGCTACCAATGGGCGCTAGAAAAAAACCTTGATCTTGTTGTGTTGCTGCATGGTGATGGGCAGTATGCACCTGAATATCTTCCGCAGATGGTCGAGCCGATTGTCTCTGGACGAGCGGATGTTGTCTTTGGCTCACGAATGATCACCCATGGGGGCGCTCGCCAAGGTGGCATGCCTTTATACAAATTTGTCGGCAACAAACTCTTGACGACATTGCAGAACCGACTTGCCAAAGTTGAGTTGACCGAATGGCACAGTGGCTACCGCGCATACAGTGTCGCATCGCTACGAAAAGTGAACTTCTTGAAAAACTCAGACTATTTTGACTTCGATTCGCAAATCATTCTGCAAATGATCGGTGCACGACAACGAATTGTTGAGATTGAGATACCAACTTTTTATGGTGACGAAATCTCGAGGGTCAACGGTGTCAAGTACGGCATCAAAATTTTGATCCACACCCTCAAGTTTCGACTTTCGTCAAACAAAAGTTATTTCTAGCCCGGCAAAATGCGATCATTGATCGACCCTGTTTGGTTGTTGCTTTTCGCTTTAACCCTCGCCATGTTCGTCGAATTTCAGAACCTGCGCCTGAAGCGAGTGGTCAAATTGCTCGCTCGTGTCAGTGTGGTATCGCTGCTCTTTATGTCGTCTGGCGTCGCTACTTTGATTTTTGACAAATTTCTCGCCACAGAAACAACCCCAGAAGCAGGCTGGTCACCTGAATTTATTTTCGTCTTGGGTGGCGGCTACGAACTTGGCGCTAACAACGCGCAAGATTTTCTCGGCACTGAGAGCATTCGTCGAGTGAACGCAGCGTCGGAGCTGTGGCAAAAATATCCAAGGTCAATTGTCGTTTTTTCGGGCCGTCAGCCTGGCACCGAGACCGAACGGGCGCCAACCCGACATGGCGAGCTGTCATCTGAGCATGCGATATCTCTTGGACTAGTCAAGTCGCGAATCATTATCGAGTCGGCTTCGTCGAACACAAGAGAACACCCGATTGAAGCATTGAGACTTTCAGGTGTGAATAGCGACTCAAAAATTATAATCGTGACTTCTGATTTTCACCTTCGTCGAGCCAGTAGCGAATTTAGAAAGCATTTCGCCAGTGTCGAATCATTCGGCACAGGCGACGCAGCAAGCGGTTTATCGTGGCTTGATTTCGTGCCTCTTGCAACTCACCTCGACGAAAACGCCTACCGCATCAAAGAATTCGCCGGAATCATCATTTTTTAAATTTACGAATTCGCTTCCAGTAGGTCACAGTCATTACTTGCGGTATGAATGGTCTGATCCACTCAACTAACCCCTGAAATTTATTGCCATGAATTAGATAGTCAGTTTTTGGAAGGCTACGTAAAAGCGACCTAAATACTGCATTCCTTTTCTCGATCCTTCTCGTAAGTAACTCAATGGTGTTGTTTTGAAAAAATGATGTGCTCAACGAGATCAGCTGCCAGCGATCGTCGTATGGATACCGCGCGATTTGAGTTGGCTTATCACCAGCGTTTTTCCATAGACGATTGCAATTAAAAAACAATCCGCCGACTTTGAGTCGAGATTGAATCAAATCAAAATATCTAGAAAT
>RFTA01000002.1 GCA_009923685.1 Actinomycetota bacterium | reverse complement strand
TCGAGCATTACGGTGGGGCGTTTCCTACTTGGCTCGCGCCCGTGCAGGTGCGAGTTCTTGCGGTCGCTTCTGCGCACGAAAAATATGCAACTCAAGTTGTTGAGCGCTTGGTCAAAAACGGCTTTCGAGTCGATCAGTTGATAGCCGATGAACAGCTCGGCAAGAGAATTCGGGCATCCAAACTTGAACGCATCCCGTATGTCTTGGTTGTCGGCGATGACGATGTGGCGAATTCGACCGTCGGTGTCAACCCGCGCGGTGGCGAAGTTCGCCGTGATGTTGGTTTAGATGATTTCTTGGCACAACTGAAAGCCGATGTCGGCGAAACTCAAAATGTCGGCTAAAACAGCGGTGGTGATGTCGTGCTAGAGCGAATCTGGAACGGTTGGCGAGCAGACTATGTCGTGCATGGCCAGGGAGCGCAAAAAAAATCGGAGCGATCAATTTTTTCGCAGATTATCGACAGCAAGATGACAGACGAAGAGAGTTATATCGTGCATCGAGGCGACAAAGTTTTTGCATTGATGAACGCGTTTCCATACACCTCGGGGCATCTTTTGGTTGTGCCATATCGCGAAGTCGCCGAACTTGAAGAACTCACTAGCGAAGAAACGTCAGAGTTGTGGGCGACGGTCACAACTGCGGTCAAAGTTTTGAAATCTGTTTATCAACCCGAGGCGCTGAATGTCGGCATCAATCTTGGCGCAGCCGCCGGCGGAAGCATTGCTCAGCATTTGCATGTGCACATCTTGGGTCGATGGGGTGGTGACACTAATTTTATGGTTGCAACCGCCAACACAAAAATTCTTCCCGAGGCGCTTGATGTAAGCGCCGATCGAGTGCGAAAAGCATGGGCGATTCAGAAATGAAAAATATATATGTCTGATTCGTCAAATGAAATTCGCGATGAGTTGCCACAAGACTTAAACGTCACGGCGTTCGTTGGTCCATACAAATTCCCCGACAACAGTCGACGAAAAATCCCCGGGGCAATTTACCTTATTATTGCTGGCGCAAGTTTCTTATTATGGTTTGCACAAAGAGAAAGTAATCCTGCACTTGTGAGTGATGGCTTCTTCTGCGGTGCCGTGTTGTTGGCTTTAGTCGGATTGTTTTCGCTCTCATCATCGTGGCGAATGACAGTCGACGAAAAAATGGCGCTTGTTCACGCAACTCGTGCGGTTGGTTTCGCCGTAGGTCATGCCTCGGCGCAACAAGTTTGGCGAGGTTTTCGAAGTCGACCAACTTGGCGAGTGATGTGCTATAGCGCGCAAGAACCGCCGCTGCAGCGTGGTCTTGTTTTGATCGATGCCGTGAATGCTCGCGTTGTCGAGTGTCTGGTCGAATCAAATCCTGAGAGTTAGGATGTAAACATGTTTGACGGCAGATTTCGTCATCAGGTAGAACGTGTTGTTCGACCGGTGGGTGAGCAACTTCGAAAAACAAAAATGTCGCCCGATCACCTGACACTGGTGGGTTTGTTCGTTTCGTTTGGCGCCGCGGCCGCGATCGGCATGGGCGCCTTGCGTCTCGGTCTTTTGCTCGTGGTTTTGGCGGCTCTGCCCGATTTGTTGGACGGCGCGTTGGCAAAAGCATCGAATCAGAGCAGCCAGCGAGGCGCATTTTTTGACTCGACAATTGACCGAGTCACTGACGCAGTGTTGCTTGGCGGCGTTGCATGGTTTCTCGGATATCAAAGAGGTGCATTTGCCTCGGTGATCGTTTTTGCAGTTATGGCCGTGTCTTCTTTGATTTCTTATCAACGCGCCAAGGCCGAGTCGCTTGGTCTTAACGCCAAAGGCGGTTTGATGGAGCGCGCCGAGCGAATCATCTTGTTGTGTGTTGGTTTACTTTTTGATGCGTTGCTTTTCTGGGCGATGGTTCTGATGCTCGTTTTGGTGACCATGACGGCTATTCAACGGTTCTTCAAGGTCTGGAACCAGGCTGCCGTTGCCCCGGCAACTGCAGATCGTGTCGCATTGCGTCAATCGCGACGTGCCTCGCGGCGAGCACAACGCGACGATAGACGGCTTCGAGTAACTCGACGTCGTCGCGTGCAGTGATTTTTGGCTACCGACTAGTTTCGAGGCTCGCACGAGTTGCGCCGGCATTTGTTTTCAGGGCGATTGATTTTTTTGTAGTGCCGGTGTTGTGCTCAGTGTTGCGTGGGCAACGCGAGATCGTCGGTCGCAACATGCTTCGTGTCAAGCCGGATATGAGCGACAATGAGATCTATAGAGTTGTGCGGCGGGCCTACAAAAGTTACGCACGCTATTACCTCGAGACTTTTCGCTTGCCGTCACTCGACAAAGCGGCAATCGACAGAGGCATAAATGTGCTCGGCTTTGAACACATCAAAGATGCACTAACAAGTGGCAAAGGGGTGATCTTGGCCCTCCCACACCTTGGCGGCTGGGAGTGGTCAGGTCGATGGCTGATTCATCAAGGTCATGAACTGCACGCCGTAGTTGAAAAACTGCAAAACAAAGAGTTGTTCGAGATGTTCACACAGTTGCGCAAAAGTTATGGCGTGTCCGTGATTCCGTTAGATGACAATGCGGGCGTCGCGGTGCAAGATGCGCTCGCAAAAAATGAGATCGTTGCACTGCTATGCGATCGCGATCTGCAAGGCAACGGTGTAGAAGTTGAATTTTTTGGCGAGCGCACCAAGGTGCCGGCTGGTCCGGCGTTTTTTGCGTTGCGCACCGGGGCTGCGTTGATTCCGATCGGCACATACTTCGCCGAGGGTTTCGACCAGCATCAGACTTTGGTGTTGCCGCCGATAAATGTTCATCGCCATGGATCGCTGCGTGATGACATATCGCGCGTCGCGCAAGAATTGACAAGTTCGATCGAGGTTTTGATTCGACGCGCACCCGAACAGTGGCATTTGTTTCAACCTAATTGGCCAAGCGACAAAGTCGAAAAAATTATTCAGCGATAGGCGTCGAAAAGTTGATTTATCGCCGTGGCTTGGCCGCCAGTTGTCGACGACATAACCGCAATTGGCAACACACTCAACTTCGACCAGCCGTAGAGCTGGTTGCGAACCGAATCGGCGTCGCCAGAAATCGTGCAGTCGTCAAGCCACTCGTTGTCCATAGCCGAGATAATTTCTGCGTTGCGCGACTCTTTGGGTGATTCAGCCAAAATCTTTTCAAAGGCATCGATTTGGTCGCCATATCCGCATGCTCGCCAATAGTTGCGGTAATTGGGCAGCGTCACGTAACCGACGAGGGTTTTGCGATGAATTGCTCGAGCTGCTTCGAGATCGTCGCTTATCACGGTTGGCACCATGTTGGCGACGAACATTTTGTCTCGTCGCGAATCGTCGAGCAGTGAGAGTTGCGCAGCAATACTTTTGCGCGACGCATTAGCCCAAATTACTCCGTCAGAAATTTCACTGGCCAGAAGGAGCATTTTATTTCTCAGCGCCGCGAGATAGATCGGCGGAAGTTGACCAGAAAATCGCTCTTGAGTTTTCATGGTTTCGAGATACGACTTGATATCTGCTAACGGTGTGGCGGTGTTTGCGCCGAGGCGACTGACGACCGGACCGTGACTAACACCGAGGCCTAAGCCGAAGCGACCGTTCGAAATTTCATGAATGTGCGCCGCCGTATTAGCCATTTCTATTGCGTGGCTGTAATAAATGGGCTGAATCGAAGTCCAAAATTTAATCGTGTTGGTCGAGTGGGCGAGTGAGACACACAGACCCATCGTTGCGCCAAGACTCGGGCAGGCAATACCAGAAAAATTAAGTTCTTCGGCACGTTGAGCAAGATGAAGTATCGCTTGGCGTTTCGTCGCTGTCGCGACCATTGAAACTGCGGGTCGAAAATCTTCGGGCGAACTCATGCATTAAAACTAGTCGCAACGGTCGTACCGTAGATGTGGTGTCAGATCAAAAGACGAGTGCAACTTTCGGCAACAGCTATGTGCGCAAAAAGATGTTGCGCATTGGTCTGATTTCGCCATACAGTTTGACGATTCCTGGCGGAGTTCAAGTGCAAGTTCTCGGCTTGGCACGCGAGTTGCGCAAAATGGGACACGAGGCTCGCGTTCTCGGGCCGTGTGATGGCCCACCGCCCGAACCATTTGTGACACCACTCGGCAATAGTTTGCCAACTGCCGCCAACGGCTCAATAGTTCCGCTTGCTCCAGACCCATCGGCTGCGTTGCGCACAATCCGTGCGATCAATGACGAAGCATTTGACGTGTTGCACCTTCACGAACCGATTGCGCCGGGCCCGACGGTGACGGCGCTGTTGTTGCGGTTGGCGCCGATGGTTGGCACATTTCATGCCGCGGGTGACATCGCGTGGTATGGACGCTTGAGCAAAGGTGTGAATTGGATCGCCGATTTTTTGGATGCTCGAGTCGCGGTTTCACCCCAGGCGCGCGAACTTGCTCATCGATATTTGGGTGGTGATTACGAAATTTTGTTCAACGGCATCGAGAGCGATCAATATCTGCGACCTGAAATTGTGCGTGGCGAGAGCAAGTCAATCTTCTTTTGCGGAAGGTTCGAACCGCGCAAGGGTCTTGCAATATTGCTAGAAGCGTTCGAAAAAATTGCCGACGACACAGAACTCTGGGTTGCCTCTGATGGTGAAGGAATCAACGAACTAAAAGCGAAATATGCCCATGACGGCCGCATCTCATGGCTCGGGCGTATCACCGACGCCGAAAAAATTGATCGACTGGCAAAGTGCACCGTTTTTTGCGCGCCGAGCCTGCACAGCGAATCATTCGGCATTGTCGTGCTTGAGGCGATGGCAAGTGGCGCGCCAGTTGTGGCAAGTTCGCTCGAGGGTTACAGAAACGTTGCGACACATGATGTGAACGGATGGTTGGTTGAACCTGGTGATATCAACTCTTTGGCCGAGGCATTGGTGCGGGTCATTGGCGACAAAGCCCTGGCCGAAAGATTGCGGTTGGCTGGTTTAGAGCGGGCCAAAGACCTTTCGATGCGTCACCTTGCTGAAATCTATGTTGAGATCTATCACAAAGTTTTAGAACGTGAGAGTTTTGATCCAGATCATCATCCAAAAAGTCGCGTCGTGCGAATGTTCTCAGATCGAGTGTTGCGCAAACCCCAGCAGTTATAACGACGCAGTAGAATAAGTTTTCACCCCTAAAGAGAGCAAGAGGTTCTATGTCGAATTTTATTTGGCTTGGCGTGGTCGTCGTTCTTGGTGGTTTTGTCGCATTGTCCTACAACTCATTGGTGCAGCGACGAAACCAAGTCAAAAATGCGTGGTCGCAGATCGATGTGCAGTTGAAGCGTCGCATCGAGTTGATTCCAAATCTTGTTGAAACCGTGAAGGGTTATGCAGATTTCGAACAAAAAACTCTGCAACAGGTCATTGCTGCACGAAATGTTGCGATGGCCGCACCAAGCACGGTCGCCGGTCAAGCTGGCGCCGACAACGCTCTGTCGGGAGCGTTGCGTCAATTGTTTGCCTTGTCCGAGTCGTATCCAGATTTAAAAGCCAATGCAAGTTTTTTGAGTTTGCAAGAAGAGTTGAGCAACACCGAGAGCCGCATCGCCTACGCCCGTCAATTTTTCAATGACGCCGTGTTGGCATACAACAATGCGGTTCATTCGTTTCCGAGCGTGATATTTGCCTCATTGTTTAAATTCAAAGAGAGTGAATTCTTTGAAGCCACCGATGCTGAAAAAGTCGCACCGAAGGTGCAATTCTAAAACGGCAAATATTTATGCACGATTTAATCTCTTCGAACAAACGCCGTTCAATTTTTTTGTTGCTTGGTTTTGTCGTGCTGACCGTCGTGGCTGGCGCCGCGGCCGGGCAGGTTTCTGGAAACCCGATTTTTGGCACATCGATCGCTTTGATTATCTCGACTGTTATGGCGTTCACGTCATATTGGAAGTCAGATTCGATCGCGTTGCGCGTTAGTCGCGCCAAACCCGCCGACGAGCAAACATATAAACGACTGCACAATTTGGTTGAAGGTTTGTGCATTGCTGGCGGCTTACCCAAGCCACGTGTTTATGTGATCGACGACCCTGCACCAAATGCTATTGCGACGGGACGCAACCCAAAGCATGCTGCAATTGCCGTGACTAGTGGTCTGCTCGAAAAACTCGACCGTGTCGAACTTGAAGGTGTTCTTGCTCATGAACTTTCGCACATCAAAAACTACGACATCTTGGTTTCGACTTTGGCGGTAACCCTTGTCGGTACGATTGCGATTCTCACCGACTTGGCGATTCGCATGATGTGGTGGAACGGCGGGCGAGTCAGTCGGTCATCTGATCGCCAGAATTCGAGTAATCCGCTGGCGCTTGTGGGCTTCGCATTGTTGATCATTGCGCCAATCGTTGCGCGAATAATGCAAGCAAGCGTGAGTCGTCGTCGCGAAACATTGGCCGATGTTTCGGCGTGTCAGTTGACTCGGTATCCGCCAGGTTTGATATCCGCCCTAGAAAAACTTCAAGCAGACAGCACCGTTACGCACTCGGCCAGCATGGCTACGGCCCATATGTGGATTGAGCAGCCTTTGTCGGGGGTGAATGACGCAGGCAGGCTAGGTGGATTTCATAAACTATTTAATACCCATCCACCGCTCTCTGAGCGAATAGCACTCTTAAGGGAGATGTAAGCATGCTTAATCGAAAGACACGAAATTTTGTTGTGTTGATTGTTGCCGGTTTGGTTTTTGTAAGTTGTAGTGGTTCGTCAGATTCGTCAACCACAGAGAGTGTCGTTGAATCGACAGATGCAAGCGTCGAGGCGACCACAACGAGCACGATTCCAGTTGTGCGTGCTCCACTGACCGGGGCGCAAGCACCAGACGAAACCGTTATTGGTCGTCCGGCGATGGTCGTGAAGATTGACAACCACCCGAAAGCCCGACCTCAGTGGGGTTTGAACCAGGCTGACATTGTGTTCGAAGAAAACGTCGAACAATTGACTCGGTTCGCCGCAGTATTTCAGTCGCAAGGTAGCGACCCCGTTGGTCCGATACGTAGCGGTCGATTGCAAGACATTGACTTGTTGGCGTCGTTGAACGGTCCACTTTTTGTTTGGAGCGGCGGCAACTCGAAGGTGACCGCTGAAATTCGCAAATCGACCATGATCGACCTCAGTCATTCGGCGGCAAACGAAGCAGGCGGTTTCAGGCGCGAGTCAAGTCGTGTTGCGCCGCACAACCTGGTTGCTGAAACTTCAAAACTGTGGACACTTGCGCCAGCCGATGCAAAACCACCCGTGCCACAATTTGAATATCGCGCTGATGGTGAGACTGTGCCGACCGACGCCAAGCCGTCAGGTGCTGTCAAGATTTCGATGGATGGCGTCGATGTGATGTGGGAGTGGAGCCCAGAAAATTTGACGTTCGTTCGTTCGCAAGATGACAAACCGCATGTCGACGTCGAAGATGTGCGAATTAACGCGGCCAACGTGGTCGTGATGTCGGTCGTCTATGGCAAGTCGGGCTCGAGCCCTGTTGCCAAGACTCTTGGCAGTGGCGAAGTTTGGGTTTACACCGCTGGAGTTTTGATTCAAGGCTCATGGGAGCGAACAGACCCGCTGAAGCCATATGTGTTTAAAGACACAAAGGGTGTCGCAATCAAACTAACTCCGGGTCGCACTTGGGTAGAGGTCATTCGGGCTAAGTCGGCGGTGCATGTGCCTGCGGGCATCGACACTGCCAGCGTGCCCTACCCATAAAAGTCACCAGAGAACCTTCGTTTGCGCTAGTTGCGTAAAGCCGCGCAAAGATACGATAAGCGTTAGAGGTTGAAAGGTTCATAAATGGCAAAGCGCGAAACCGAAAACACAGCCAAAACATCTACGGGGTCGATGCTCGTCAAGCGTGGTCTTGCAGAGATGCTCAAGGGTGGCGTGATTATGGATGTCGTCAACCCCGAGCAAGCAAAGATCGCCGAAGATGCGGGCGCATGCGCCGTCATGGCCCTTGAAAGAGTGCCGGCAGATATTCGTCGAGACGGCGGTGTCGCACGAATGAGCGATCCAGAAATGATCACGGGCATTCAGGCCGTCTGTTCAATACCGGTGATGGCCAAAGCACGCATCGGACATTTCGTTGAAGCGCAAGTTCTTGAGTCTCTCGGTGTCGACTTCATCGACGAAAGTGAAGTGCTGACACCAGCCGACGAAACCCATCACATTGACAAACTCAAATTCACCGCGCCATTTGTCTGCGGTGCCACAAATCTTGGTGAGGCGTTGCGACGCATCAGTGAAGGCGCAGCGTTGATTCGCTCAAAAGGCGAAGCGGGCACGGGCAACATCGTCGAAGCGGTGCGACACCTTCGATCGATAATTGGTGACATTCGCAAAATCACGCAAGCCGACTCAGCCGAACTATTTGATTGGGCCAAAAAATTGCAAGCTCCGTTGCCCTTGGTGCAAGAAATCGCCGAAACTGGTTGGCTACAAGTTCCACTATTTTGCGCCGGTGGCATCGCCACCCCAAGTGATGCGGCGTTAGCAATGCAACTTGGCGCTCAGGCTGTGTTCGTCGGCTCGGGCATTTTTAAGAGCGATGATCCAGCACCACGCGCAAAAGCGATCGTTGAAGCAACGACACATTTTCGCGACCCAGAAATCATCGCCAAGGTCAGTCGCAATCTCGGAGGACCGATGACGGGCATCGGCATGGACAAAATTGAACAAAGATATGCAGAGCGTGGCTGGTGAACGATTCGAGGCCTCCAGGTGGTTCGAGTTTCACAATCTAAGTCGGCGAAAGTTGTCGGGGTTCTAGCGCTGCAGGGCGCTTATCAAAGTCACGCAAAAGTTCTCGACACCCTTGATGTCGGGTCACAAGAAGTAAGAACGCCCCAAGACTTGGCATCTATCGACGCGCTCGTCATGCCGGGTGGTGAATCGACGACAATGTCGCAGTTGCTCGAATCTTCTGAATTGTTTGAGCCAATAAATAAATTGATCCACGAAGGAATGCCGGTGTTTGGCACTTGTGCGGGGATGATTCTTTTGGCTAAAAAAATTATCGATGGTCGAGCCGATCAAGTTTCTTTTGCCGCAATTGACATCGAAGTGCAACGCAATGCCTATGGTCGTCAGGTCGATAGTTTCGAAGCCGATCTTGAAATTGAAATTTTTGACGATTCGTTTCACGCTCTCTTTATTCGTGCACCGCGCATCGTCAAGGCCGACCAAACTGTCGAGACACTAGCGGAGTTGAATGGTGACATTGTCCTGGCCAAGCAGAAAAACGTCCTGGTTGCATCATTTCATCCTGAACTTTCGCCCGATAGTCGCATCCATGAATTGTTCATAAAGGAGATATAAAAATGTCTGGTCACTCTAAATGGGCAACGATCAAACACAAGAAAGCTGCGATCGACAAGGTGAGAGGCAAAACTTTTGCCAAACTTTCGCGACTGCTTGAAGTTGCCGCGCGTGAAGGCGGTGGCGATGTCTCTACGAACGCGTCGTTGCGCACGGTAGTTGCAAAAGCAAAGGCAGCTTCGATGACCAACGACGCAATCGATCGTGCAATTAAACGTGGTATCGGCGAAACCGACGGCAAGGCCTACGAATCGGTCACCTACGAGGCATATGCACCGGGTGGCGTTGCGATGTTGATTGATATTCTCACGGATAATCGAAATCGAACTGCAGCCGATGTGCGCATAATTTTTTCAAAGCAAGGTGGTTCAATGGCCGCTCCTGGTTCGGTGGGATGGCAGTTTTCACGAAAGGGAGTGATTCTTGTGCCAAAGTCGGCGAGCGAAGAAGAGTTGATGACGATTGGTTTAGATCACGGGCTAGAAGACATAACTGCCGAAGAAGAAATGTGGCACATTACGTGCGATCCGAGCCAGGTCTACGAGCTAAAGGCTGCCCTTGAGTCGGCGAAGATTTCCGTGGGTTCGGCGACATCGACGATGCTTTCATCGAACATGGTGACGATCAATGATCCAGATGAGGCAAAAGCAATTCTGAAGATAATGAACGAACTTGATGACAATGACGATGTTCAAGACGTTTATGCGAATTTTGACATCTCTGAATCATTGATGCAAGAAGTCGGCTGACCATGGCATCATCAAAACCAATCGAAGTCGGTGACATCGCCCCAGACTTCACACTTTTGGGTACGTCAAACAAAAGTTATACGCTTTCTCAATTTCGCGGACAAATTGTGGTGCTGGTTTTTTATCCAGGCGACGAAACTTTGGTCTGCACACGACAACTTTGTTCGTACAACAACGAGTTGAAGCAGTTCACCGAAGTCAATGCTCAAATTCTTGCGATCTCGGCCCAAGATATCGCAAGCCACGAATCGTTCAGCGCCAAACAAGGGTTCAAATTTCCGTTGCTTGCAGATACCGAAAAAACGGTGGCCAATCTTTACTCGGTGATCGGGCCTCTGGGTCTGCCGCGACGAAGTGTCTTCGTAATCGACGGAAATGGTGTTGTTAAATACGTGCATCGTGCGCTTCTTGGGGTCACATTTCGTCCGGTCAGCGAACTCATCGAGGCGGTCGCCAACGCATAGGCAGTCGCACACTAAGATGAACATATGTTCGCCCCGCATTCGCAAAATGTTTTGGGTATCGACCCGGGTCTCACCCGGTGTGGTTATGCGGTGCTGCGAGTAGTGAGTTCAAACGAAGTGTCACTTACCGCGATCGGCGTATTGCGCACCAAACCCGAAGACGAACTGCCGAATCGACTCGCCGAGATCTCGGTCGAACTCGATGCACTTCTTGACGAATATCAGCCAAACGCAGTCGCCGTTGAGCACATATTTTTTCAATCAAATGTGCGCACGGCGATGAGCGTGGGACAAGTTAGTGGGCTCGTCTTGAGTGCCGCAGCTAAAAGAGGTGTCGCAGTCGCGCAGTATTCGCCCAACCAAGTGAAACTCGCGATAACTGGTTGGGGTGGTGCCGACAAAGCCCAAGTTCAAAAAATGGTCAAGCAAAGACTGAAGCTAAATTCAATTCCCGAACCCGCAGATGCCGCAGATGCCGCAGCGATCGCTCTATGTCATATTGCCTCTAGTCCATTTGCGATGAGAGTTGCTCAGTCAATGGGTGGCAGATAGTGATCGGCTCGTTGCGGGGGGTGGTGCTTGAGCGCACCAGCGACTCGACGGTTCTACTCGAAGTTGGTGGCATCGGCTACTTGGTTCATGTGACGCCACGAACACTTGGCGAACTTGAGCCGACATCCAAGGCGTTTCTTTACGTCCACCACCATGTTCGCGAAGATGCTCAGACGCTTTACGCATTTCTCGACCGAGACGAGCGAAAGTGTTTCGAAGTTTTGATCGGAACCCACGGTGTAGGTCCGACTATGGCAATGGCGGTGCTGGCAACGCATTCGCCGCGAGCTCTGGTCGACATTGTCGCCGGCGCCGACATCGCAGCGCTTACGTTGGTCTCTGGAGTTGGCAAAAAAACAGCCGAGCGGCTTTTGATCGAACTTAAAAATCGTTTGCATCTAAACATTCTTGAGTCAGCAAATCAGATTGGTGGCACTTCAAGTGTTGGCGACGTGCGTGACGCTCTGGCGGGCCTCGGTTATTCGGCTGAAGAAATTAGAGATGTGCTGCGCGAGATAAATGTCGGCACAGATTCTGAGGTCATGTTGCGTGAAGCGTTGAATCTATTGGGTGCTCGTCGTGCGTGAAGAGTTCACTGATCCTGCGATTACCACAGATCCTGCCGATCTTGATGACATCGGTCTTCGCCCAAAAACGCTCGATGACTTCGTCGGTCAACGCGAGCTCAAAGAGCATCTCGGCATCGTTTTAGAAGCAGCTAGAAAACGAGACCAGTCAGCCGATCACATTTTGCTTGCAGGGCCGCCCGGGTTGGGTAAAACAACGATGGCGGGCATCGTTGCCAGCGAAATGTCGGCAAAAATTCACATCACTTCAGGTCCTGCTCTTGAGCGCGCGGGTGACTTGGCATCGATACTCACCAAACTCGATACGAATGATGTTTTGTTCATCGACGAGATTCATCGTTTGTCGCGTCAAGTCGAAGAGATCCTTTACCCCGCAATGGAAGATTTTCAGATCGATATCGTCGTTGGCAAAGGTCCATCTGCGTCATCGATTCGTCTGACTTTGCCCAAGTTCACATTGATCGGCGCCACTACCCGCACTGGCATGATCACAGGCCCGCTTCGTGATCGCTTCGGTCTCGTCGCGCGTCTCGATTTTTATGAGGTAGACGAACTTGAACAAATAGTTTTGCGAACCGCGCGAATCCTAAAAGTTCCGATTGACAAGCACGGCGCCGTTGAAATCGCCCGAAGATCTCGAGGCACACCTCGAATCGCCAACAGGCTGTTGCGTCGTGTGCGCGATCACGCCGAAGTTCGCGGCGACGGCAAAGTCAGCCAAGAGAGTGCTCGACAGGCGCTTGCAGTCTTTGGTGTCGATGAACTCGGTCTTGACAAAGTTGATCGATCAATTTTGTCCGCATTGTGCCGACAGTTTGCTGGTGGTCCCGTCGGTCTTTCAACCCTGGCGATTTCAGTCAGCGAACAGACCGAGACAATTGAAGACGTCTACGAGCCATTTTTGATCCAGCAAGGTTTGCTTGCGCGAACGCCTCGTGGCAGGGTGGCAATGCCCTTGGCTTGGCAACATATCGGTGAGACACCACCGAAAATTGATCCTGAATTATTTTGAGATTTTTATTTCGTGCAAATCGAAGATTTTGACTACGAACTTCCGAGCGACCTAATCGCCCAGACGCCGATTGAGCCGCGCGATTCTGCGCGACTGCTGGTCGACCAAGGTTCAAAGTCATCTTTACATCGGCAGGTGAGCAACTTCGTCGAATTTTGTCAGCCCGGTGACGTGGTGGTCGTCAACGACACAAAAGTTATTCCGGCGAGATTGCGATTGGTTCGAAAGTCGGGTGGCGCAGCCGAGGTGTTGCTGCTCGAACAGAATCAAACTTCGCCGTCATCATGGGAAGCACTAGTTCGCCCGGCAAAGCGCCTCAAGTTCGGTGAAACTTTGTTGGCAGCCGACAATTCTGAAATCGTGAGAATTGGTGCGCGCACCAAAGCGGGCGACACTTTCGAAGTTGAACTTGCGGCAGCGACACAGGCAGATATCGAAGCCATGCTTAAAAAATACGGTGAGTTGCCATTGCCGCCCTATATCGGCTCGCGTCTCGAGCAGGCAGATCGGTATCAAACTGTTTACGCAAATCGACCTGCTTCGGCCGCCGCGCCAACCGCTGGTTTGCATTTCACTCCGCGACTGTTGGCCGAGTTGAAAGATGCGGGTATAAAAATTTTGACCGTAGATCTCACGGTCGGTCTTGACACGTTTGCGCCAGTGACGGCAGCGAACCCACTCGATCACCCAATGCATAGCGAGCACTATCGGGTCAGCCAAGAAACCCTCGATGAATGCAAGCAAGCCAAAAGAGTTATTAGCGTCGGTACGACCGCCACCCGAGCACTTGAATCGGCGGCGACAAGTGGCGTGTTGTCTGGGCGTACCTCGATGTTCATCTCGCGTGGCTATCAGTTCAAGGTGGTCGATTTGCTCTTGACCAACTTTCATATGCCTCGAACGACGCTACTGATGATGATCGATGCATTTGTGGGCTCGAGATGGAGAGACATCTACACAACGGCAATCATCGAGCGCTATCGCATGCTTTCGTTTGGTGATGCGATGCTGTTGAACCGGCACTTAGATTGATCATCAATTCATAACCACCAACTAGGTACCGTGTAATCGCATGTTTGCCGTTCAATTTCGCGAAATCGCGCGTGAGCAATCGGCTCGTACGGGCGTCGCCACGACACATCGCGGTGATTACGAAACTCCATGCTTCATGCCGGTTGGCACTCGTGGTGCAATTAGGCATTTAAGTGCGCAAGATTATGAAGAACTAGGTGCGCGTATTGTGCTCGGCAACACTTATCACTTGATGTTGCGACCTGGCGCAAAAGTTGTCGCCGATCTAGGTGGTCTTGGTGCGTTTGCGGGTTGGGGTGGTCTGACGCTGACCGACTCGGGCGGCTTTCAAGTCTTTTCGTTGAACCCCGATGTCGATGATGAGGGCGTTTCGTTTCGTTCAACTTATGACGGTTCGATGCACAGGTTTACTCCAGAATCAGCCGTGTTAACCCAACAGCTTCTTGGTGCTGATATTCAAATGGTGCTGGACGTTTGCCCTCCGTTGCCTTCGTCTGATGATGTTGTCAAATTGGCCCTAAAGCGAACCTCGCAATGGGCCGTTCGCGCAAAAGAAACACATACCCGAACCGACCAAAGTTTGTTCGGCATCGTTCAGGGTGGCATCGACCCGTTGCTGCGTCGCGAGAGCGCAGAGCGCACTGCTGAATTAGGTTTTGACGGCTACGGAATTGGTGGCTTGTCGGTAGGCGAGACTCGAGAAGAAATGCTGGTTGCACTTGCCGCGGCAATTGAGCACCTGCCACACGATCGTCCCAGATATTTGATGGGTGTCGGTGACCCCGCTTCATTGATCGAAGCCGTAAATCTTGGCGTCGACCAGTTCGATTGCGTGATGCAAACTCGAATCGGGCGTCATGGCACCGCGCTCACGTCAGGTGGCAAGTTAAATATCACGCGCGCAGAGTTCACCACGAGTCTTGATCCAATCGACGGTCAATGCAATTGTCCCGTTTGTCGCCGTCATACACGGGGCTATATACGTCATCTATTTCAGGTCAATGAACCAACCGCTGCGCGACTAGTTTCGATTCACAACATCGCCTTTACTCTGAATTTGATGCGACAGATGCGTGAAGCAATCACCAAAGGCGAGTTCGCGAGTCTGCGAAAGTCATTGTTGGCAATATGGGCAGATTCTGCGAACGATAAGCCCTAACCCCTAGACTTAAGCGCTATGTCAATGGGTATCAATTCGCTAAATTCAACCGTTTTCTCAACTCTTATCGGGGCCGCAGCCGACCAACAGGCGTCAAATCCGATTCTTGGTTTTCTGCCGTTGGTTCTGATTTTTGCGGCGATGTATTTTTTGTTGCTCCGACCACAACGCAAACGTCAAAAAGAAACAACAAACCTTCAAAAGAGCATCGCCGAAGGTGACGAAGTGGTTTTGAATTCTGGCATTTACGGTTTTGTCTCGGCGGTTGAAGACGAGTGGCTTTGGCTCGATATTGCCGACAAAGTCGAAATTCGCGTTGCCAAGGGCTCGGTTGCGCGCAAAATTTCTGCCAATGCAAAGCCTGCAGAGTGAATTTTCTAGTTTCGAAAATATAGAAACTGTCTGATATCTGATGAACAAACGACATCACATTATTTCTTTATCGGCGTTGATCGTCTTGGTCGTCGGAGCACTGGCCGCAAACCTCGTCGCCGGTAACACTCCGGCACTCGGTCTCGACCTCCAGGGCGGTGCGTCGGTAACTCTGCAACCAGATGGCGAATTTGATCCGGCGGGTCTTGATGTTGCTGTCGAAATTATTCGAGCGCGAGTTGACTCGATCGGCGTGGCAGAACCAGAAATTATTTTGCAGGGCAGTACGGTGATCGTCAATTTGCCAGGCGTGAAAGACCAACAACAGGCGCTTGACATAATTGGTCGAACTGGCGAACTTTTATTGCGACCAGTTTTGCAGTCAGGCATGTTGAATGAAAACCCAGACACGTCAGTGCCAGCTAGTGAGACGACTATTCCGACAAGCGTCACCACAATGCCTGAGTCAACTTCAGATTCGGTCGAAGATGGCGCAGGGGTCGTTTCTGGTGGCCCGGGTTCAGCGCGAGTTTTTTCGAAGACAAGTGTCATCGCATCAGCGACGACTGTTCCGGTTACTACGACAACTGTCGATCCTGCAACTAGTTCAACTCAAGTCTCAACTACCGACACTTCGGCCGCAGTTTCTACTGATGCACCACAAGATGCCGCGCCAACTCTCGGTCTGGGTGATGACCCGAATGATCCGACACAAACCGTGTTGTTGCTCGACAAGCAAGGTATTGCATACGTAGTTGGGCCAGCTGGTGCGTCGGGCAAAGTCTTCAAAAATGACGCAAGAGCCGACGTTCAAACGGGTCAATGGGCAGTCGTCGTAGGTTTGCGAAGTGGCGCAGACGGTGATCAACTATGGAACAAACTCGCCGCCGCATGTTTCAACAAGACCGCACAATGCCCAACTGGCCAATTGGCGATGGTGCTCGATGGCACGGTTATTTCGGCACCGACGGTCAACGAACCCGAGTTCACTGGTGGCACAGTTCAAATTTCTGGCTCGTTCACACCCCAAGAGGCTCGAGACTTGGCCAAGATCCTTGAGTTCGGTGCCGTACCAGTTCGCTTTGGTGTCTCTCAAGCACAAACTGTTTCGGCGACACTAGGTTCAGATTCGTTGCGGGCCGCGTTGATCTCGGGCCTCGTCGGCATTCTGCTCGTGTCGTTGTTGCTGTTTGCTTATTACCGATTGATGGCAATTTTTGTCTTGGTTGGCATGAGCGTTTCGATCGCATTTTTATGGAGCGTAATCTCGTTGTTATCACGCACGAACGGTTTGGCGCTCTCGCTTTCTGGCATCGCCGGAATCATCGTTTCGATCGGCATCGCTGTTGACTCGTATATTGTATTTTTCGAACGCATTAAAGACGAAATTCGATTCGGTAAAACTCTCAAAAATTCGGCACTGCGAAGTTTTGAGTCGGCGTGGCGCACGATCGTCGCCGCCGACACGGTGTCGTTCATTGCGGCAATCGTCCTGTGGTATCTAACCGTTGGCTCGGTGCGAGGCTTCGCTTTCTTCCTCGGCATCTCTGCGCTCACCGATATTCTCGTCACCTTTTTCTTTACTCGAAGCGCCGTTCTGCTTTATGCGCGCTCGAAGCGTGCACAGGGTCGCAAGATCTTGGGCATCCAAACCGTCAAGCCAGAGGTCGCCTGATGGGTAAATTGTTCGGGGGTTTTGGTCGTCTTTATCGAGGCGAGACAACATTCGACTTCATTGGCAGGCGATTAATCGGGTTCGTTGTTTCGCTGGTCATTCTTTTGGCTGGGGCAGGTTCGCTTCTGGTACAAGGTTTAGAACTTGGCATTGATTTTCGTGGCGGTGTCGCATGGGAGGTTCCGGCAGGTTCTCTTAGCGATCAAGACGCTCGCGACGTGCTTGAGGCCAACGACATCGAGTCTTCGAACGCCAAGATCCAGTTTTTGACCGGCAGTGAACTACAAATTATGCGCGTGCAAGTAGGCGACCAGCCCGAAGAAATTCGACTTGCCGTTCAACGGTCTTTCGCCGACTTGGCAAAAGTTGAAACTCAAGAGGTGAGCGTCGCTTCGGTTAGTTCGTCATGGGGACGCAGCATCACAGAGAAGGCGATCAGAGCCCTATTTGTTTTCTTCATTGTTGTTTCTTTATATATTTCGTGGCGTCTCGAATGGAAGATGGCGATCACCGCGATCGTCGCAATGGCGCACGACGTCTTGATCAGTGTCGGTCTATATTCTCTATTTGGTTTTGAGGTCACGCCCGCAACTGTCGTGGCGTTCTTGACCATTCTTGGTTATTCGTTGTACGACACAGTGGTTGTTTTCGACCGCGTTCAAGAAAACGCCAAAAAATTCTCGGCGTCTCGTCAGTCATTTGCAAATATCGCCAATGTCTCGACCAACGAAGTTCTGGCCCGGTCGCTTAATACGACACTTTCGTCGGCGCTGCCGGTTGTGTCTCTACTGGTTGTGGGTTCGTTCACGCTTGGTGCAAAAAGTCTCGAAGAGTTTGCGGTGGCATTGTTGGTGGGCATGCTGGCCGGCACTTATTCTTCGATTTTCATCGCGGTGCCACTTTTAGATTTGCTCAAGCGAGATGAACAAAAATACAAACCGTTTAGGGGTCAGATTGCAACTGGACAGGCGATGTCAGAGTTGATGGGTCTTGGCGAGAATTCGAATCGGGTGGTTGTCACTTCTGACACAGTGGACGAAAACTCAGCAAAGGGCCAGACCGCGACTAGCAACATCGAAAAGAGGGTGACCTCGGTGTTGACCCACCCACCGCGACCTCGTAAAAAACGTCGTTAGCACTACGCTTTAGTCATGGCCACCTCATCGAGGGTGCTGCCGTGGCGGCGCCAAAATACAACGATTGCCGAAGAGCTTTCACCGTTGTTGACTGCTTATAAGTCACGGCACCCAAAAGGGTCGGTGTCATTGATCAATGCCGCATATGAAATGGCACGATCTGCACATGCAAATCAGAACCGATCGAGCGGCGAACTTTATATCAATCATCCAATTGCCGTAGCAAGAATCGTCGCCGACATCGGCCTCGACGAAGTTTCAATCGTCGCCGCGCTCTTGCACGATGCGGTTGAGGACACCGAAATAACTATTTCAGATGTTGAAAGCAATTTTGGCAGTGAAGTCTCGGCGATTGTCGATGGTGTGACCAAGCTTGAACGCCTTCAGTTTGATTCGAAAGAGGCGCAACAAGCAGCGACAATGCGAAAAATGTTGGTAGCAATGGCGCGCGACCTGCGTGTTCTAATGATCAAACTTGCCGACCGACTGCACAACATGCGCACGATCGCCGCTGTACCGCACGACAAGCAGCAACGCGTAGCCCAAGAGACACTCGATATATATGCGCCTTTGGCGCACAGACTCGGAATGCAAGAGATCAAGCAGCAACTCGAAGACCTAGCTTTTGCGGCCCTTTATCCCAAGCGATACGCAGAACTTGATCACCTCGTAGCGACCAGAGCACCTGAGCGCAATGTTTATCTTGCCAAGACCATAGGTCAGGTTCAGCAGTGGCTCGACGAAGTAAAGATCAAGGCCGAACTCACGGCGCGCGGCAAACATCTATGGAGTATCTACGAAAAGATGGTGCAAAAGGGTCGCGAGTTCGACGACATCTACGACCTGCTTGCAATTCGAATCGTTGTGCAATCAGAAAAAGATTGTTATTCGGTGCTTGGTGCTATCCATGGACATTGGAAACCGATTGTTGGTCGATTCAAAGACTACATCGCAATGCCAAAGTTCAATTTGTATCAATCGCTACACACGACGGTTGTCGGGCCAGGCGGCAAACCCATTGAAGTACAAATTCGCACCCAAGAAATGCATCAACGAGCAGAGTGGGGTGTGGCGTCGCATTGGGCGTATAAAGACACCGCGGGCGAAGCCGACATTGACTGGCTCAACCGAATCATTGATTGGCAGGGCGAAGTTTCGGACCCGAGTCAATTTTTAGAAATCTTGAAGACCGATCTTGAGCAAGATGAACTCTTCGTATTCACTCCCAAGGGTCGTGTTATGACTCTGCCAGTTTTGTCGACACCCGTTGATTTTGCCTATGCCGTTCACACCGAAGTTGGTCATAGTTGTATGGGCGCTCGAGTCAATGGTCGACTAGTGCCACTTGACTATAAATTGTCATCTGGCGACACATGTGAAATTCTCGTTTCGAAAGGCGAAACGAGTGAACCGACTCAAGAGTGGCTCGAATTTGTCGTTTCACCCAAGGCCCGAAGCAAAATCAAACAATGGCTGACGCGTGAACGCCACGAAGACCTTGTCGAAACTGGGCGAGACGAACTTGTCGAGCGTTTGCGACAGGCCGGCTTGCCTGCTCAAAAGATTCTTTCTTCGCAGGTTTTGCAAGACGAAGTTGCATTGCTGAGTTTTGACGATGTCAACGAGTTCTTCGCCGCGATCGGCGACCAGCGTGTCGATGCCGTCGCGACTGTTGAACGAATGTCAAAGCGCATGCGTGACGGTCAACAACCCGAGCAACTTTCGATGTCATCTGTCGCTGGCAACACGATGTCGTCAACCCAGAAAAATGGCGTTCATATTGAAGGCATGCCAGATGTGCTCGTGCGACTTTCGCGTTGTTGCACACCTGTTCCCCCTGATGAGGTAGTGGGTTTTGTCACCAAAGGTCGCGGGGTCACCGTGCACCGTGCTGATTGTGCCAACGCTGCGGCACTGGCAGAAGATTCAGCTCGAGTCGTCGATGTCGAATGGTCATCCGAAGGGTCGAGCGCGATGTTCATCGCCGCGGTCGAAGTCAAAGCCCTTGACCGCTCTCGTTTGTTGCGTGACGTGGCAAACGCACTCTCTGACGAACATGTCAATATCGTCGCGTGCACAACGAACACTGGTTCTGATCGGGTTGCACGAATGCGATTCGAATTCGAATTCGCCGACCCGGGTCATCTGCAATCAGTGTTAAGGGTGATAAAACGTATTGACGGCGTCTATGATGCAGCTCGCGTCTTGCCTGGGGTTGCATCGGCAGTGCTTGACTCAGATGAAGTCGCTCATCCGTCGGCATCCCGATGATGATTCGATTATGTCGTCAAAGCGTCTAGCCTTCTCGCGTGCCTGAATTCAAGACTTCGCCGGGAACACGCGACATATTGTCGCCGCATTCGGCCCGCTGGCGCGCGTTTCAAACGGTTTTCGCCCGCACGGTCGAGGCAGCTGGCTATGGCTACATAATTCCGCCGATGTTCGAAGATCTTGATGTTTTTCTGCGTCTTGGTGAGGCGACAGAAGTCGTCACCAAAGAAATGTACGACTTTCACGACAAAGGAGGTCGACACGTCGCATTGCGACCAGAGCAAACGGCGAGCGTGTGTCGGGCGTTTGTCGAGCATCGACCAACAACACCGTGGAAGGTTTGGTATGCCGGACCAAATTTTCGATACGAGAAACCTCAGCAGGGCAGATATCGACAGTTCGATCAGGTCGGCGTTGAAGCGCTCGGCGCAGACGACCCCTTGCTTGATGCTGAGGTCATCGCGCTTGCCTCAAAGTTTTATTCAGAATTAGGACTACGAAAAGTTCATCTGTCGGTAAACACACTGGGTGATGCGGGCGATCGCGAGCGATACTCGCAGTTACTTTTTGCGTATTTCACGGCGAATGAAAAAGGTTTGTCCACCGAAAGTCGCGCCACGTTGGCTCGCAATCCGCTGCGAGTGTTGGACTCAAAACGTGAACCAGACCAAGAAATTATTGCTCGAGCGCCGACAATTCGAGATTCAATAAGTACAACGGCAGCGCAGCATTTTGATGCCGTGTTGCAAGCGCTTGATGCTTTGAGTATTCGTTATGAGATGAACAATCGGTTGGTGCGTGGACTCGACTACTACCGACGCACGACTTTTGAATTTACTTCGACTGCGCTCGAAGCCGCACACACAGCAATTGGTGGTGGAGGGCGTTATGACGGCTTGGTCGAAGCCCTCGGTGGACCAGCAACTCCGGGCATCGGTTTTGCATTAGGCCTTGATCGAACGCTTCTTGCATGCGATTCAGAAAATGTTTTTGGTGCACCAGAAACATCTGTTGATGTTTTTGTCGTCGACACGGTTGACGGCCTTCATGCCCATGAACTTTGTCATTTGTTGCGTAGCAGTGGTATCAGAGCAGACCGCGCTTACGACCAAAGAAGCATGAAAGCCCAAATGAAATCGGCTGACAGAAGCGGAGCAAAAATTGCTTTAATAATCGGTTCTGAAGAAGTAGCTAATTCGACAATAATGTTACGTCCGATGGGTTCGGGCGAGCAATACTCAATTGCGCGCGAGAAGATGGTTGAAGAGATCCACACGGCACTAGATAGAAATGAAAGCAAAAAATAGATGACAACGAACAGCAACAGCACGGCATTAAGAACTCACCTGTGCGGAGATGTGCGCGTCGAAAATATCGGCCAAAAAGTAACTTTGTGTGGTTGGGTCGGCCGTCGGCGTGAACACGGTGAGCACCTCGCGTTTCTTGACCTGCGAGATTTCAGTGGCATAGTTCAATGCGTTGTAGACAATTCGGTCGATGTCAGAAGCGAATGGGTAATCAGAGTTACCGGCACCGTGCAGGCGCGCCCATCGGGCACGGTTAACGAAAATATTCCGACTGGCAAAGTCGAACTTTCAGACTGTGCGATTGAAGTTTTGAACAACGCCGAGCCTCCGCCGTTTCCTATTGATCAGCGTGGCGACGATGTCGACGAAAATGTTCGCCTCAAGTTTCGCTACCTAGACATTCGGCGTGAGCGAATGCAAAAAAACCTGCGTTTGCGTGCGTCGGTAAATTCGGCAATCAGAAAATCAATGGAGTCGCAAGGTTTCACCGAGATTGAAACACCACTTCTAATGCCGAGCACGCCCGAGGGCGCGCGAGAATTTTTGGTTCCATCGCGCAATGAACCTGGTTCGTTTTATGCGCTGCCTCAATCGCCGCAGTTATGGAAGCAGTTGTTGATGGTGGCGGGCATTGATCGCTACTACCAAATCGCCAAGTGTCTACGCGACGAAGATTTGCGGGCAGATCGTCAGTACGAGTTCATGCAACTCGATGCCGAAATGAGTTTCGTCGACAAAGATGATGTCATGACCATGATTTCTACGGCAGTGATCGCCGCAGCAAAGGCCGCTACAGGTTCAGAGCCTCCACCAATTGAGCGAATGACATGGCACGAGGCGATGAATAATTACGGCATTGACAAACCCGACTTGCGATTTGAAATGAAGTTGATCGAATTGACAAATGTATTTTCCAAGACCGAGTTCAAAGCGTTTGCCTCTGCTGAGTCGATTAAAGCGATCTGTGTTCGTGCGGCCGATTATCCCCAACAGGCCGCATCTGGTCGCAACAAACTCGATGCGTTGACAGAAAAGGCGAAGAAACTTGGTGCTAAGGGGCTTGTTTGGCTGAAAGTCACTGAGAATTCGGTTCTTGATTCGCCAGTTGCAAAATTTTTGTCTGCGCAAGAACAGACCCAATTGGTTTCACTGACCAAAGCCGTCGAGGGCGACCTGATTTTGATGGTGGCTGACACTTGGTCGACAACTTGTTCTGTTTTGGGTCAATTGCGCAATGACCTCGGTCGCCCGCCAGTGCATGAAGGCCCCTATAGATATGTATGGGTGGTTGATTTTCCGATGTTCGTCGGAATAAACCCGACAACGAAAATGCCGCAACCCGGACATCATCCTTTCTGTCATCCCCATCACGAAGACATTGATCGCCTTGAAAGCGATCCGCTTTCAGTTAGAGCCCTGGCCTACGACCTGGTTTTGAACGGCTGGGAGCTGGGTTCAGGATCGATTCGAATTCACGAACCCGAATTGCAACGGCGGGTGTTTAGACAACTCGGCATCAGCGACGAGGACGCGGACAATCGGTTTGGTTTCTTTCTCCAACCGTTCAAATATGGCGCGCCACCGCACGGCGGTTTCGCATTTGGTGTTGATCGATTGGTGGCGATCTTGGCAGGCGAGGACAACATTCGTGAGGTGATCGCTTTTCCAAAAACTCAGTCGGGCTCTGATCCGATGACCAACGCACCGACCACAGTCAACCCGACTCAACTCAACGAATTGGGCATAAGGCTGCTACCACCCGCGGCAAAATGAAAAACGATTTGTTCACGGCGGCAGCTAGTGAACGGTTGCGAGCTCAGGCTCCGTTGGCGGCACGATTACGACCGCGATCACTTGATGAAATTGTCGGACAACGACACTTGGTTGCAAAAAATTCGCCGTTGAGACTGTTGATTGAGGGCGACCGAATGTCTTCCGTGATTTTTTGGGGGCCACCAGGCACGGGCAAAACAACCTTGGCAGAAGTCGTCGCTTTGAGCACCAATAGACATTTTGAAAGGCTCTCGGCGGTTAGTGCTGGCGTAAAAGATGTTCGCGAAGTCATTGAACATGCGAGTGATCGTCTCGGACAGTTTGGAACACGAACGATCGTTTTTATTGATGAGATTCACAGATTTTCTACATCGCAGCAAGATGCACTGTTGCCTTCGGTTGAATCGGGCGTCATCACATTGATCGGTGCCACTACCGAGAATCCTTACTTTGAGATCAATTCTCCACTTCGTAGTCGATCAACATTGTTTCGTCTCGAGCCCTTGTTGGTGAACGATGTCAAAGAATTGCTCAAGCGAGGTGTGGTTGCCGAGTCTGTGACCGCCGACGAAGAAGCGCTCGATGCATTGTCGCAAAGATGCGGCGGCGATGCGCGACAGGCCCTTACCGCCCTTGAAGTTGCGTGCGTATTGTCGCACGAAAATGGGCGCCGTGTGACTCTGCAACATGTTGATGCCGCCCTTGGGGTTAGTGCATTGCGTTATGGTCGTGACGATCATTACGACGTCGTCTCTGCGTTTATTAAAAGTATTCGCGGATCAAATCCGCAGGCCGGCTTATTTTGGCTCGCACGAATGCTCGAATCGGGCGATGATGCGCGTTTTATCGCTAGAAGACTTATTATTTTGGCGAGTGAAGATGTCGGCATGGCAGATCCAAATGCATTGGTTGTTGCTGTTGCGGCTGCAAGTGCACTCGAACACGTTGGGCTTCCTGAGGCGCAACTCAACTTGGCCCAAGCGGTTGTCTACTTGGCGACGGCCCCGAAGAGCAATCGAGTCGCCATAGGCATTTGGTCGGCGCGCGAAGATATTAAGCGTGGCGTCACCAGTGAGGTGCCGGCGCACCTGCGTGATGGACATTACGAAGGTGCGCGCGAATTTGGTCACGGCGTTGGCTATATATATCCGCATGATGACCCTCGTGGTTGGGTTGAGCAGCAGTATCTGCCCGAAGCGCTGCCTGGCTCGCCCGAAATTAGCGGTGCTTACTATCAGCCGTCGAGTCACGGCACCGAACAAGAAATCGCCTCCAGAATGCAGAGCGTCTTGCCAAACTTACAGTCGCAAGAACACTCGGCAAACGAGGCAAAACCACAGCACGATTAAAAAGTTCTATTTGTCGACACGACGAATGTTGAATCTTAAGCCGAGTCAAAAATCAACGAGTTAGAAATTTCTTTGAGTTAAACCTGACCGTTCGGCCAAGACACCGAATAGTAGGCTTTGTGGTTATGGCTGTTGAGATTCGCACGGCGAATGAATTGAGAAAGGCTTTCACGGGCTTTTTTGAACAGCGCGGTCACACCAAGGTCGAGTCGGCCAGTCTGATACCTCATGATCCGACGATCTTGTTCACGGTTGCTGGCATGGTGCCGTTTAAGCCATATTTCGTTGGCGATGAAGTTGCGCCTTATAAACGCGCAGTCAGTGTCCAGAAGTGTGCGCGAGCCGGGGGCAAGCACAACGATCTTGATGATGTTGGTCGGACCAAGCGTCACTGCGTGTTTTTTGAGATGCTCGGCAATTTTAGTTTCGGTGATTATTTCAAATCAGACGCGATCCCATGGAGTTGGGAGTTGGTCACCGAGGTTTTTGGTTTTGACGGTGACCAACTTTGGATAACGGTACATGAGAGCGATGACGAAGCTGAACAAATTTGGCACGATCAAGTCGGTGTGCCGATGAATCGAATTCAACGCCTTGGTGACGCCGACAACTTTTGGCAGATGGGCGAAACTGGGCCATGTGGTCCATGTTCTGAAATTCACATAGATCGGGGTCCTTCATTCGGCCCCGATGGCGGCCCGCTCAATGATCCTCATGGCGATCGATTTTTAGAATTCTGGAACTTGGTTTTCATGCAATTTAACCAAGACAAAGATGGCAGTCGCACCCCGTTGCCCAAACCATCGATCGATACGGGTGCCGGCTTAGAGAGAATTCTGGCTCTCAAGCAGGGCAAAGATTCAATTTGGGAAACTGATGTTTTGTTTCCGTTGATTGAACAAGCGCAATCGGCGACATCCAAAAAATATATTGTCGGCGACTATGAAGATCGTTCAAGCTTCTCGCTACGAGTTCTTGCCGAGCATGCGCGATCGGCAACAATGCTGGTGAATGATGGCGTGTTTCCGAGCAACGAAGGACGTGGATACGTTTTGCGCCGAATATTCAGGCGTGCTGTTCGCCATGCGTATCTGCTTGGCACAGACAAGTTGGTAATGCCAAAACTTGTTGAAACAGCGGTCGATGTGATGCAAGAAGCGCACCCGAGTCTGAATGCGAATAGAGATTTTATTCTCGGGGTCTTGACCAAAGAAGAAGAGAGTTTCAGACATACCTTGAAAAACGGTATCAATCTCTTAGAAAACGAATTTGTCGCACTAAAGTCTTCGAAAAAAAATCCGAGACTGAGTGGTAAGAGTGCTTTCGTATTGCACGATACATATGGGTTTCCCCTAGAGCTCACACAAGAGATTGCGGGCGAGCGAAGTATCGCCGTTGACACTGCAGAATTTGAAATAGAAATGGAAGCCCAGCGCACACGAGCAAAAGCTGCGCGCAAGGGCGCTGGTGCCGCCGACGAGACGCTGGCGCAATATCGTCTACTGCTTGATTCGCACGGTCAGACAAAATTTGTGGGCTATGAATCTGATTCTTGCTCGGCAAAAGTCTTGTCGGTCATCGCCATTGATGACTCGCAGGTAGAGATCTTTCTCGACGCGACACCGTTCTATGCCGAAAGTGGCGGGCAGGTTGGTGATCGAGGCACGATTCGTGGCAAGACTGGCGAGATCAAGGTGACCGATACTGTTTTTGCTTTGCCGGGACTTCGCAAACATATTGGCGTGCTGGCCGGTGAGCTGTCGGTTGGCACAGACGTGATCGCATCTATTGACACCGACTTACGCAACGCGACGAGAAAAAATCACACGGCCACTCACATTTTGCATTATGCATTACGAAAAGTTTTGGGAGACCACGTAAAACAAGCAGGGTCGCTTGTTTCGGCCGAAAGACTTCGGTTTGACTTCAGTCATTATGCACCGGTGTCGCAAACCGAGATCGAGAACATCGAGCGCATTGCAAACGCCCAAGTGTTGAGTAACTCCGATATAAAAAATTATGAGACATCGAAAGAAAAAGCAACACAAGCCGGTGCGATTGCATTTTTTGGCGACAAGTATGGCGACGTTGTTCGCGTACTCGAGGCAGGCGATTCGATCGAATTATGCGGCGGAACCCATGCATTTGCAACGGGCGACATCGGGTTGATCAAAATCGTAGAAGAGGGCTCGATCGGTTCAAATCTTCGTCGCATCGAAGCAGTAACCGGCCAAAATGCCGTGGATTATGTAATTTCGACTGCACGTCAAATCCAACGACTCAACGAACTTTTGGACACCAATTCTGCGGCGCTAATTGAGGTCGTCTCGCGAAAAGTTGCCGAGGCCAAAGAATTATACGACGAAATTAAGTCGTTGCGATCGGCTGCTGCCCGTGGGCGAGCGGCCGAATTGATCACAAAAAGTGTGAACGGTGTTGTCATTCAGCGGGTCGATCAAATGACGCCAACCGACCTAAGAGAGTTGGCCTTGGCTGTTCGTGCGAATCCAGCGATCAAAGCCGTCGTTCTTGGCGGCGTCACCCCAACTGGCGGCGTTGCTTTGGTAGCGGCCACCGGAGTGGGCGTGACAACACCCGCCGGAGAATTGATTAGTCAGGCCGCGAAAATGGTTGGTGGTGGAGGTGGCGGCAAGGGAGATGTTGCGACTGCGGGCGGCAAAAATGCAAGCGCACTAGATGACGCATTGACTGCGGCTCTGCAAGCATCAAACAAACTTGCCTAATTTTGCGATGCGCAGCCTAGGTATCGATCTGGGTACACGGAGAATTGGGGTGGCGATGAGCGACAGCAGCGGGACAATCGCGACGCCGTTGACCGTGGTGACAAGAAACGCCAGTCACAACCAAGATCACAGAAAGATTCAAGAATTGATCGACGAATACGAAGTTGACTGTGTTGTCGTCGGCATGCCGATCAGCATGTCGGGAAAGATTGGCCCGGCGGGAAGAGCCGCGCAAGATGAAATTGAAGAATTGAAGGTCGCATTGAGCGTTCCTGTTTACTCTTATGACGAGAGGCTCACTTCTAAAACCGCAAATGAGTCGATGATGCAAGCGAACATGAAAGCTCAAGCACGTCGTCGTATCGTCGACAAAATTGCTGCGGCTGTGATGCTGCAAGGTTGGCTTGAACACGTAGATCGGAACCAGAAGTGAAAAAGGGCGAATCTAAGAAATGGAAAGAAGACCCATGGGATGGGCCCGACGCATGGGGAAGCAGCGACTTCGAAGAAGTAGTCAACGAGCGTCGGCCTGAGTCTCGAACGGTAATTGTCGCCCTTGCTGTCGTAATGACCGTCATTGTTTCGTTTGTGATCGGTGGGCTTTGGTATCTACGACAGTTAAACCCACCAGATTCGGTTGATGGTGTTGCTCAAGTGGCGACAAATTTTACGGTCAATCAAAATGACTCGCTTGCAAGTGTCAGTCGTCGACTAGAAGAAGAGGGTTTCATCGTCAACTCACGAGTATTTCAGTTCTATGCTTCCCGAAATGGTGGCGTCGACCTTCAACCGGGCTATTACCTATTGACGCCACGCAGCCATGTAGGCGAGATCATGAAGGTGCTGAATACGAGCCCATCAGCAACTTTTACAAAAGTTACTTTTCCCGAAGGTTTCACGGTTGCCAAGATGGCGGGCCGAATCGAAGAGAAAACATCTCGAATCACCGCCCAAGAGTTTTTGACAACGGCGAGTAACCCCGATTTTGTTTCAAGTTTTGGCCCGAATGATCCGAGCCGTTTAGACGACGCAGAATTCAGATTAGAGGGCTTGTTGTTCCCTGATACTTACCAAGTTTCGGGCGATGAGGCTGCGTCGGCGATAATCGATCGGATGCTGCGACTTATGGAGCGTGTCGGCATTCAAGAGGGGCTCGATCAGGCCAAAGAGAAGGTTGGACGAACGCCCTACGAAGTTTTGATTGTTGCCTCGCTCATTGAGCGCGAGGCCAAACTTGAGGTTGATCGCGCGAAGATTGCTCGAGTTATTTACAATCGTCTCGATCGTGGTATGGCGTTGCAAATAGATGCGACTCTTTACTACAACGCGGCCGAAGGCGCGACATTTAGTGATTTGAAGGCGATCGATAGCCCTTACAACACCTATAAGACGAAAGGTTTGCCACCCACACCGATTGCCAATCCTGGTCGCGCGGCTATTCGTGCTGCTCTCAATCCGGCGCCGAACCCGCCACTCAGCGACCCGATTTGTCGGGGTATCAAGCAGGCATCAAATTGCGCCTATATCTTTTACGTTTTGAGTGACGCCAAGGGCGGTCACACATTCGCCGCGACGATTGAAGACCACGAACGAAATGTTGAAGCGGCGCGCGCCGGCGGTTTCTTGCCATGATGAATATTCAAATTGACACATCCACCCGTCTTGCGGCAATTATCGGCAATCCGGTTGAGCAGAGTTTGTCGCCAACAATTCATAACGCCGTTTTCGAAGCACTAAAAGTTAATTGGGTCTATTTGTCTTTTTTGGTTGAATCCGAAAAGGTTCGAGGTGCACTCGAGGCGATGTCGGCTCTCGGCATAGCCGGATATTCCGTAACAATGCCGCATAAAAATGAAGTCGCAAGAGTGGTGAGAGAGATCGGTGAAGTTGATGAAATTGTTCGTCTCACGAATTCGGCGAATACCGTGAGACTGCAACGAAACGGCAAAATTTTTGCGACCAACACTGACGGCCAAGGCGCATGCAACGCAATTGAGGCGTCAACCTCTCAGAGAATAGGCAATTGTCGGGCACTCGTTGTTGGCGCCGGTGGTACGGCTGCCGCAGTTGTTCATTCACTGATTGATAACGGTGCCGCCGACGTGGTCATATTCAATCGAACACCGAAACATGCAGAACAAATTTCTGAGAATTACGACAACTGTCGTGTCAGTCGAGATATTGAAGCTGACGTCGCAAATGCTCAGCTGATAATCAATACAACACCTGTTGGTTTCGACCCAGCGGGTTTGACGAGCGCAACCGCAGAGCAATCGCCGTTAGATGTTGCCCTGATTAACTCGAGCCATACGGTTCTTGACGCGGTATACCGTCCGCTAGAAACAAAATTATTGCGTGCGGCAAGAACATCTGGCGCACAAACTGTTGACGGCTTAGAGATGCTTGTGCACCAGGCGGCTCTGCAGCAACAATTTTGGTTGGGTCAAAGCGGTGATACGAAGTTAATGCGTAGCGCGGCACTCAATAGTTGTTAGTGCAACTCGTTACTTTTTTGTCTGGTAGTAGTTCAAGAATTTAATGACCCGTTAGCGGCTAAACCTCAGAGGTAGCCTGATATTTATGCTTCGATACCTAACAGCTGGCGAAAGTCATGGTCAGGCTCTGGTCGTGATCGTTGAAGGTTTGCCTGCCGGCCTGCACGTGACGGCGCAAGACGTCAACGATGAACTTGCTCGTCGTCGTCTTGGCTATGGGCGCGGACCGCGACAGAAGTTTGAGCAAGATGAAATCGTTCTGATTGGTGGCATACGGCACGGTCGAACTCTTGGTTCACCCGTTGCGATTGAAATTAAGAATAGTGAATGGTTTCGTAGCGATGTTTGGCACGAAGAAATGTCACCCGAACCCGGCAAAACAAAAAAGCCGTTGACCCAGCCAAGACCCGGTCATGCAGATTTGACGGGTATGCAAAAATATGGTTTTGACGACGCTCGTGACGTACTCGAGCGAGCAAGCGCAAGAGAAACAGCGGCACGTGTAGCAGCCGGAGCATTGGCGAAACTTCTGTTGAAAGAAATTAATGTTTCGATTTTTTCACATGTTCTGCAATTGGGTTCGGCACGAAGTCAAAATCTTGTCAGACCTCAAATTTATGATCTCGAACAAATTGACGAATCACCAGTTCGATGTTTCAATGCTGAGGCCGAAGCACTGATGATTGCTGAAATCGAAAATGCAGCAAAAGACGGTGACAGTTTGGGCGGAATCGTCGAAGTCTTGGCTTATGGTATGCCCGTTGGCCTCGGCAGCTATGTTCATTGGGACCGAAAGCTCGACGGCTTGTTGGCTCAGGCGATTATGAGCATCCAAGCTGTGAAAGGTGTCGAAATCGGTGATGGTTTTGAGGTCGCGGCTCGCCGTGGCAGTAATGCGCACGATGCGATCATCTGGAACGAGTCAGCAAAAAAATATTCGCGTGAAACTAGTTTGGCTGGCGGCACCGAAGGTGGAATGTCGACAGGTGAGTTGTTGGTCGTTCGTGCAGCGATGAAGCCATTGGCGACACTGAATCGCCCAACTCTAAAAACCGTCGACACCATTACTAAAGAAGAAACAGTTAGTTTTAAAGAGCGCACCGATGTGACTGCGGTGCCCGCGATGGGCATAGTTGCCGAGACAATGGTCGCGCTCGTTTTGGCCCAAGAAGCCCAAAGAAATTTTGGTGGTGACAGCATCGAAGACTTCGTGCGAAATGCCAACGCATTCGTCAAGCGAATCAGTTGAGTTCGGTAAAAGGCATGCCACCAGATACTTCGTTGCAACCTGAAACAAAATCGCTGATAGTTCTGGTCGGGCTAATGGGGTCAGGCAAGACCGCCGTTGGCCGCGAACTCGCACAATTTCTGCATATAAATTTTTCAGATTCAGATGAACTCGTTGAAAAGCGAGCGAAATTGTCTGTCCGAGAGATTTTCGCCGAATTGGGTGAGCCCGAGTTTCGCCGGCTTGAAACCGAGGCATTGACCGTCGCGTGTGCAAGTACCGAGCCGACAGTCTTGGCGGTTGCTGGTGGTGCGGTAGTCGCAGAATCAAATCGAAATCTCTTGGCCCAATGTGCTCGGTGCATTGTTTGGTTAGACGCGCCGACTTCAATTCTGGTTGCTCGCACGGGGCGCGCCAAGCATCGACCTCTTCTTGATGCCGACCCCGTCGGCGCTTTAACGACAATGCGGTCTAAACGTGAAACTTTTTATCGGCAGTTGGCGACCCACAAAATTGCAACACAATCGTTGACAATCGCCCAGGTAGTCGAAGATGTGGTCAAGATGTGTGACTTGGCGAATATTGTGAGTGCTAACCAATGACAGTTCATCAGGTCAAAGTCGCTCTTGGCGAGCGTTCTTATTCGGTGCTGGTCGGGCACGGCGCGATCAACCAAATTGACAACTTCGTGCCGAAACTGGCAAAGCGTGCCCTCGTGGTGACTCAGAAAAATATCCCCATTCAACCGACATTGAAAATCGAAAGTACGACGGTTTTTATAGGTGACACCGAAGAGCATAAATCTTTGACGACAATTGAGATGCTCGCACAAAAGTTCGCCGAATTTGGATTGACAAGAAATGATGTCGTGATCGGTGTCGGTGGCGGCATGGTCACAGATGTGGCTGGTTTCGCCGCGGCAAGTTGGCATCGCGGTACTTCGGTCGTGCATGTTGCGACCTCGCTCGTCGGCATGGTTGATGCATCGGTTGGCGGCAAGACCGGGGTCAATATTGCTTCAGGAAAAAACTTAGTTGGTGCGTTCTGGCAACCGCTGGGCGTGATCTGCGATCTTGATGCGCTTGAGACATTGACGCAACGTGAAATGCGTTGTGGTTTGGGTGAAGTCGCCAAGTATCACTTCTTGACTGGAGATGATCTTCTCGCTCTTGAAATGCCCGCTCGAATCGCAAGGTGTGTCGAGATCAAAGCAAACATAGTTTCGGCTGACGAGCGCGAGAGTGGCGGTCGTGCGCTGCTCAATTATGGGCACACGCTTGCGCATGCGCTAGAGCGATCAAGCAACTTCATGATGGCCCATGGCGAGGCGGTCGCGGTCGGCATGATCTTTGCTGCGCATGTCGCTCATTCGATGAAACGTATCTCTCAAGCCCGAGTCGACGAGCATTATCGGGTAATCGGAGAAACTTACGGGCTTAAAGTCAAACCAGACGAAATCATAAATCGTCGAGAGTTGATTGGCCTGATGCATTTGGACAAAAAAGCGGTATCGGGGCTTACATTCGTGCTCGATGGACCTTCGGGCATTGAGGTGGTTAGCGGCGTGAGCGAAATGCACTTAGAGCAAGCCTTCGACGCGATGCGACTGAACGAGAAGTAATCTTTCAACCATGGTCAAAGCAGATGCACAAACAGTTTTGGTATTGAGCGGACCGAATCTGAACCTGCTTGGGCAAAGGCAACCCGAAATCTACGGCACTGATTCGCTTGATGACCACATGCAACGTGTTGTGCAAACAGCGCAACATTTGGGCTTGCAGATTGAAATCATCAGCGCCCAAGGAGTTGCCGAGCTGGTTACGGCAGTTCACTCTGCGCGAGGTCGGTGTGCGGCGATCATCATCAACCCTGGTGCTCTGACCCATTTCGCCTGGAGTCTTCATGACGCGTTGGCAAGTTTTGCCGGACCGATTGTCGAAGTGCATCTATCAAACCCGGCCACGCGCGAAACTTGGCGGCATGAAAGTGTGGTTGCGCCAGTTGCTTCAGGTTCAATCGCTGGTTTCGGCGCCGACTCGTATGTATTCGCGGTTCACGCAATCGCGACACTTTTAGCAAAGAAGAAATAGCCACCATGACATCGAACCTCAAAGAATCAGCGCGAACTGTGTTGACGCCACTTGTCGTTTCTGGGCGCGACAAGTTGGTGCGTCACGAGATCGACCAACTTGGCGACTGCGCTGAGAGTGGTTTGCTGGTCATTGATTTGAACAACGTCCGGTGGTTGACTGGTTTTACAGGTTCTGCCGGCACTTTGGTGGTTCGTCCCGACGACATGGTGCTCGTGGTCGATGGTCGATATGGCGACCAAGCCCGCGAACAAATAAACATCTCCGGGGCAAATTGCACGGTGATCGAAGGTCGAAGTGCCGTCGCCATAAGAGAAGCGTTGGTCGATGCAACCAAATCTCTGAAGAATATATTTTTCGATGCCAACGAATTGACCGTCTATCAACTTTCGGCGATGTCAGAACAATTATCGACCGAGCTCGTGAAAATTTCTCCAATAGTGCCAAAGTTGCGACGACGCAAGTCTGAGCCAGAAATTGAGCGCATGCAACTTGCCGCGACGGCGACGGACAAAGCACTTACCGAAGTTGTCCCGATACTTTCGCAGGGCCTAACCGAACGAGACATTCGTGACGAACTCGACTACCGAATGCGGCGACATGGGGCAGAGTTCACCAGTTACGACACGATTGTTGCCAGCGGCCCGAATGCGGCACGGCCACACCATCGACCCGTTGGTCGACGAATTGAAACTGGCGACAGCGTCGTGATAGATGTCGGTGGGCTGGTGGACGGGTATCACTCTGACATGACACGCACTTTCTTGATTGGCGACGTTGATCCGATCTTGAGCGAGATGCATGAAGTGGTGAGTCAGGCACAGCTGTTGGGTCTCGATTTTGTCAAGGCGGGTGTCTTGGCACAAGATGTTGACAAGGCATGTCGCGACTTCATTGCAGCGGCTGGTTTTGCGAATGAATTTACCCACAGCACTGGTCACGGTGTGGGTCTTCAGATTCATGAGATGCCATGGGTGCGAAGTGGCTTTGCCGAACCACTTGCAGTTGGCGAGGTGGTAACCGTCGAGCCAGGCGTCTATCGTGAAGGGCTCGGTGGCGTGCGAATAGAAGACTTGGTCGTCGTTACGCAGACAGGCTGCCGAATTCTTACTTCAAGCAAAAAGGATCGACAGTGCCTGCAATTACAACCAACGACCTAAAGAACGGCATCACACTCGAAATTGACAACGGTCTCTTTACCGTCGTCGATTTTCAACATGTTAAACCGGGCAAAGGCGGGGCATTCGTGCGAACCAAACTTCGCAATTTACGAACAGGCAACATTCTTGAGCGCACATTCAATGCTGGTGTGAGGGTAGAACAAGCGATCCTTGATCGTGCAGACATGCAGTTTCTATATAAAGAAGGTGACGACTTCGTGTTCATGGACACCGAGTCTTACGAGCAAATCAACATTGCACCTCGGGCGCTTGGTGACGCTTCTGATTATTTGGTCGAAGGCGCAAAAGCGATTATTGCCCAATACAAAGAAGAAATTGTCAGTGTTGAGATTGCCGTAACAGTCGAACTAAACATCGCAGAGACAGAGCCGGGCATCCAGGGTGATCGTGTTTCGGGTGCGCGCAAGCCTGCGACTCTCGAAACTGGAAAAGTTATTCAGGTGCCACTTTTTGTCAATATCGGTGACCGCGTCAAGGTTGATACTCGCTCGGGCGAATACATAACGAGAGTCTGATGTCGTCGCCCCGTAAAAGAAATGTCGGGGACGACACTCGCAGTACTGCTCGAGAAAGGGCGTTGCACTTTCTGTATGAAGCCGAGTCAAGAAACATAGACGTTGTCGAAGTGATAGAAGCCCAAGTTTTAGCGGTCGACGAACTCGTGGTCAAGATGTCAACTGGGGCACAAGCGAGACGTCAAGAGACCGACGACCTTATATCGGAATTTTCTCATACATGGACGATTCAACGGATGCCGGCGATTGATCGCAATATCTTGCGTCTCGCGATTTTTGAATTAATCGACCGCGTCGATGTGCCAGTGGCGGTAATTATCAATGAAGCCGTTGAATTGGCCAAGAGATTTTCTACCGAAGAATCTGGTAAATATGTGAATGGCATTCTTTCGGCAATTGCCAAAAAGGTGCGCGTTCTATAGTCGAAAAGGTTGGGATTACGAAAAAATTTTTGGCTAACCTCCGGTTTCGTGCAGAGCAAATAACAACTTGGCAGACCGCAACGGCATCTGTCGTCGGCCTCATGTTCGTCTATCTGGCTGCGCTGAGCGTAGAGATGCATGAAGGGCTCAATACTTCGGCATACGATTTTGGCCTTTATGAACAAGGCATTTGGTTGATTTCAAGATTCGACAGCCCATTCGTCACATTGATGGGCCGAAACCTTTTCGGTGACCATACGAGTTTTATTCTGCTTTTTTTGGTGCCGTTCTACTGGTTAATTGGCTCGAGTTCTCTGTTGTTCGTAGTGCAAGCTCTCGCTATTTCTGCTGGTGCGATACCGGTTTTTTTATACGCTCGCAAGAGACTCGAGAGCGAGAGTGCAGCTTTTGTATTCGTTGTTGTTTACTTGATTCATCCCGCGACGGTATGGATTGGACTTGAAAACTTTCATCCCGATTCGTTTTTGGGGTTGTTGATTGGCATCGCACTTTACGCGGCGTTAGAAAAGCGATGGCGACTGTTTTTCGTGTCCGTATTGCTAAGCCTTAGCGTTAAAGAAGACGTCGCTCTTGTAATCATTCCGCTTGGCATTTGGGTTGCATTCAGAAGAAATCTTTTGGTTGGGTTGACCACCACGGCTTTTTCGTTTTGGTACATGATTTTGGCGATCTTCGGTATTCAGCGGGGTATCAATGGGGTGCCATTTAGAAATAGTTGGCGGATACCTTTTGGAGGCTTCGGTGGCCTACTAAAGACTTTATTTTCAGAGCCGACAAAATTGCTTTCGCATTTGGCGAGCGACTCACGACCGTTTTATTTGCTGCAGATGTTTTTGCCTTTCGCATTTATTTTCGTCGCGTTTCCAGAAGTTGCAGCGATTTCAGTTCTTGTGCTTGGGCTCAACATTTTGAGCACCTTTTGGTATCAATTTCACGTCGAGTATCACTATTCGTTCGTTGCGGTACCGGCGCTTGTCTTTGGCACTGTTTATGCGATAGGGCGGTTACCCCGCAAGGTGCAGACTTGGCTCGTCGGAGTTTGTCTTTTTGCAAGCATCATCAGCGCTTTCATCTGGTCGCCGTTGCCTGGCGCGCGAATTGATGTTGAATACAACAAATCAAGCCATGAAATGGTGGCTGGCGCCACTGAAGCGATTGACAAGATTCCAAAGTCGGCGATCGTCAGTGCGTATCATCCACTCACCGCCCAAATGGCGCGACGTGAAAGAATTTATGCGTTCCCGGTGCCTTTTAGGCGCGCACTTTATGGCTTAGATGTTTTTGCGTCAGGTGACGTTTTGCCTTTCGCAGACGAAATTGAGTTTGTAATCTTGCCTGTGAATATGGACGATGAGATAGCCAAAGTTTGGTCGATCGTTTCACCGCGCTTTGAGGTCGCATATGCCAATTCGTGGTGGGTCGTTTATCAACGGTCTTCGAAATAACCACCCCGAGTTCTGGCGCTGCTATATTGTGAGACGAAGTTAGAAGCAATTCACCGTCAAATGAGTCCTGTGAGGCTCGAACGGATAGGGACAATGAGCAAATCTGTGAGTTCTAGTGCGTCGCGCGAGGCGATGACTGCGGCCGATGTGCGTCGCGCGATTGTTCGAATCGCCCACGAAATTGTCGAGCGCAACCATGGTGTGGTCGGTTTAGCGATCGTGGGCCTGCAACGCGGTGGCACATGGCTCGGCGAAGAGATCGCCGCTCAAATAAACAAAATTGAATCCGAAGTCTCAGTTCCCGTTGGTGCGCTTGATGTCAGTCTGCATCGTGACGACATTTCTTTGCGGCCGGTCTCGTTAGGGGCGATCAGCAACATTCCATTCGATTTATCTGGTGCAACTGTCGTTTTGGTTGACGATGTCTTGTACACGGGGCGCACCGTGCGAGCGGCAATGGAGGGTTTAAACAACTACGGAAGACCGCGGGCTGTGCAACTCGCAGTTCTGGTCGACCGAGGTCATCGTGAATTGCCGATTCGCCCTGATTTTGTAGGCAAGAATCTGCCGACTCATCGAGGTGATGATGTGTCGGCAACGCGGGACGGCGTTTTCGTGACGCCCAACTCAGAAGTCAAGTCATGAAACATCTTCGTTCTATCGATGAACTTGGTGTCGATGGTCTTGTCGATTTATTGCAGCTCACAGATCATATGGCCGAGATCAATCAGCGCCCTGTGCCAAAGGTGCCGGCTCTTCGCGGGCGTACGGTCGCCAGTTTATTTTTTGAAGATTCAACACGCACTCGTTTGAGCTTTGAAACCGCTGCCAAACGACTATCAGCTGACACGATGACATTTAATGTCTCGACTTCGAGTGTAAACAAGGGTGAGTCGCTTCGCGATACTGTCGCGACGATCACAGACATGGGAGTTGACGCGTTTGTTGTGCGGCACAAATCGGTGGGCATTCCGTGGCAGATATGCCAGTGGACAAAAGCATCAATCATCAATGCCGGCGACGGCGCACACCAGCACCCAACTCAGGCGCTCGTTGATTGCTACACGATTCGCGAAGCCACCCACGCACAGAACTTTGCCGGAATGAAAATAGCGATAGTTGGGGATATCAAACACTCGCGTGTCGCGAGAAGCAACATCCAAGCGTTCACGCTTCTGGGGGCAAGCGTCGTTCTCGTTGCGCCTCCAACATTGTTACCACCAGACGTCTCGCACTGGCCCGTTACTGTTTCGCATCGACTTAATGAAGTCATCGGTGGCGTCGATGTTCTTTATATGTTGCGCTTGCAGAGCGAGCGAATGGCTCAAGGTCATGTGCCGACTTTGCGCGAATACAGCGAGCAATACGGACTCACTCAACAACGAGTACAAGCGCTCAAGTCCGACGCAATAGTTATGCACCCTGGGCCAATGAATCGTGGCGTAGAGATGCAAATCGACCCGTCAGATGTCAAGAATTCTTTAATTCATCGACAGGTTGCCAACGGCGTCTCAGTGCGAATGGCGGTGCTGTTTAAATTGCTCGGCAGTGGTTCGAATCTTGGAGGCCAAGCATGAGTAAGTCGTTGGTGATCAAAGGCGGCACGATCGTCAATCGAGACTCGCAAGTTATCGGCGATGTCAAAATTGAAAACGGTCGCGTTGTCGAAGTCGGTAAAAATCTCAAAGGCGAAAATCAACTCGATGCTTCAGGCTGCATCGTTAGTAGCGGGTTCGTAGATCTTCATGCTCATTTGCGGGAGCCTGGCAAAGAAGAAGCTGAAACGATTGAAACCGGCAGTCGTGCCGGGGCTCTGGGCGGATACACGGCGCTAGTTGCCATGCCGAACACCGACCCACCACAAGATTCGGTAGCGGTTATTGATTTTGTTCGTGAGCAAGGCAAGCGTGCAGGTCTGGTAGATGTTGTGCCAAGTGGCTGCATCACCCTGGGTCGTCAAGGTGAATCGCTCGCTCCAATGGCCGAGTTGGCTACAGCAGGTGTAACGCTTTTTACCGATGACGGCAACGGTGTGCAAGATGCCGCTCTGATGCGTCGTGCGCTTGAATATGCCAAAGGTTTGGGCGTCACTCTTGCACAACATTGTGAAGTTGCCGAACTGACAAAGGGCGCGGTAATGAATGAGTGCAGTTGTTGCACAGACCTTGGGCTACCAGGCTGGCCATCAATCGCCGAAGAACTTATGGTTTTTCGTGACATCGAGTTGGTGCGCATAACCGGTGCATCGATGCACTTTTTACATTTATCTACCGAGCGCAGCGTCGAACTTGTTCGTGCCGCAAAACGCGACGGGTTGCCGATTACGGCCGAAGCGACCCCGCATCACTTGTCATTGACCCAAGAACTGCTGGCGAGTTATAACCCTGTCTACAAAGTCAACCCACCGTTGCGATCTAATGCCGACATCCAAGCACTAAAAGATGGTCTGCGCGACGGCACGATTGATGCAATCGCGACAGATCACGCCCCGCATCCGCGTCGCGACAAAGAAATGTCGCTAGATATGGCGCCGCCCGGCATGTTGGGTCTTGAAACGGCCTTGGGTGTGGTGTTAGCCGAAGATGCTTGTGAAATTCGTGATGTGGTGGCGCTGATGAGTTGGAACCCAGCAAAAATAGCGCGGATCGATGATGAACATGGCGGTGACGTCATCGCGGGAGCAAATGCAAACCTTTGTGTGTTCGATCCTCAACTAACTTGGAGCGTTGACCCCGAGCGACTTGCCAGCAAGAGCATCAACACTCCATATATTGGTCGCACGCTTCGAGGTCGGGTAAGGCACACGATTTTCAAAGGGACGCCAACAGTGATTGATGGTCAAGCACAGCGATGACACGCAATATTCGGCCTGCTCTTCTCGTGCTGAAAGACGGCTCAATTTTTGAGGGTGAAGCGATCGGCGCAAACAGTTCTGAAATTTCGTCGCCGAATATTGCGCGCGGTGAGGTTGTTTTTCATACTGCACTTTCGGGTTATCAAGAAATTTTGACCGATCCTTCATATGCGGGCCAGATAATCACTTTCACCACGCCTCATATTGGCAACTATGGAACGACAGCATTTGACAACGAATCGTCGAAGATTTTTGCACGGGGAGTGATCGTGCGTGAACTCGCGCGACGACGCAGCAACTGGCGAAGCGACGATTC
>RFTA01000001.1 GCA_009923685.1 Actinomycetota bacterium | reverse complement strand
CAGCAAGACGAGCCACTTTTGTGGTTTTTCTCACTCTCCGACCTCCCCGTCAGATTAGGTAGACGCCATATGGCTTCTAGTCCCGTAAAGACTAACAGCGTAGGTAAAGAGTGAACAGGCCATTCGGCCGAAACTAATCTTGTTTTGTTAGGCGATACTGACAAATTCTGGCAAATTCAGCGGCATCTAGGCTTGCCCCACCGACCAAAACCCCATCAATATCGGGCTGGGCCATGATCTCAGCAATGTTGCTCGCCTTGACACTGCCGCCATATTGAAGACGAACGGCACCAGCGACGCTCGCCGAACTTATTTTTGAAATTTCTTCACGGATTGCACTTACTACTCGTTGTGCGTCGTCAGCTGTCGCAGTCTTTCCGGTGCCAATCGCCCAGATTGGTTCATAGGCAATGACCATTGACTTGATCTGTTCAGCGGTGCGCTTTTCGAGAGCGCTTCTTAGTTGACCAAGTACCTTTTCGTATGTTGTTCCGGCTTCTCGCTCTGCGAGAGTTTCGCCAACACACAAAATAGGCGTCATTTTGCTCTTTTGAATTGCCACGATTTTGTTGTGAATTGATTCGTCGGTCTCGCCGAAAATTTCTCGTCTCTCGCTGTGACCAACTATCACATAACTGACATTTAGTTTCGCCAAGAACATCGCCGATATCTCACCAGTGAACGCCCCACTTTCGACCTCATGACAGTGCTGTGCTCCAAGAATAAACTTCAGTTCGTCGGCGTCTATCAAAGTCTGAACGCTGCGCAAATCTGTGAACGGCGGATGTATGGTCACATCGACGGAGGCGAAGTCGTCTTTTGTCAAAAGATATGCAAGTTTCTGCACACACTGAATTGCCTCAAAATGATTGTGATTCATTTTCCAATTGCCGCTGATAATCGGTTTGCGAATCTCATTTGACATTTGGTGCTCCTCTTAACGCAACTAGGCCCGGTAGGTCACCGAGCTGCAAAAACTCTAGTGACGCTCCGCCGCCGGTCGAGACATGGTCAACTTCTTTATCTAATCTAAATTGAGCGAGCGCTGCCGCTGAGTCACCACCACCGACAACCGTGAACGCTTTAGTGTCGGCCATCGCTTGTGCGACAGTACGCGTGCCGGCGGCGAAGCGTTCGTCTTCAAACATTCCCATTGGTCCGTTCCAAAAAACGCTACATGCGTTCATGATTATGTCGGCAAACGCCGCCGCGCTGCCTGGGCCGATATCTAGACCCTTTGCACCATCTGGTAATCGAACGCCAAAGGTTGCAAACTCGCCAGATTTGTTTAAGCCAACAATGTCTTCAGGTAGGTGAATCGGCACATCTCCAGACAAAAGTTGCCTACATGCATCTAATTGGTCGAGTTCGCACAATGAATCACCAATTGGCAAATTTTTTGCAGCCAAAAACGAAAAACACATGCCGCCTCCGATAATCAGTTGATCTACAACTTTCATCAAGGCTTGAATGACGCCAAGTTTGTCACTGACTTTTGAACCCCCTAAAACCGCCACGAATGGTCGTTTAGGGTTTGAACGTAATTCTGTCAAGACCTCAAGTTCACGATGCAGTAAACGACCAGCCGCCGATGGCAAAGTTTTGGGCGGTCCAACAATTGAAGCGTGCGACCGGTGTGCCGCACCAAACGCGTCATTGACGTAAATGTCGACGCCGTCAACAAGTTTTGCAACAAAGTTGGGATCATTGCCTTCTTCACCTTCGTTAAACCTCAAGTTTTCGAGCAATAAAACACTCGGGGCGAGTTCAGCCAGTCGCTTTCTGACCGGAGCGATTGAATATTTCGCGACTTTCTTTCCTTTTGGCCGACCAAGATGAGTCGCACAGACAACATTCGCACCACGAGACGTCAACCAGTTGAGCGTCTCTAGGGCACTTCGAATCCGAAAATCGTCGACAATAATTCGATCGTCGTCAGGACCAGACATTGGCACATTAAAGTCGGTGCGAACGAGCACGGTTTTGCCACGCACATCACCAAGATCTTCTAATTTGGCGATCATTTAGCGACTGAGTGCTGCCCCAATAAACGAAGTCATGTCGACGAGTCGATTCGAATAACCCCATTCGTTGTCATACCAACCGAGCACTTTGACCAGAGTGCCCATGCTCATTGTTAGATCTTTGTCGAACACACAACTGTGCGGATTGGTGACAACATCGCTCGAGACAATCGGGTCGATGCAATATTCAAGAATTCCCTTCAGTTCACCTGCTGCGGCTGTTTTATAAGCCGCATTAATTTCGTCAACTGTCGCCGGGCTCTTTAGATTTGCTACGAAGTCGGTGATTGATCCTGTCGGCACCGGCACCCTCAGCGACGTGCCATCGAGTTTGCCCTTCATCGACTGCATCACCAGGCTTGTTGCACGTGCCGCGCCAGTACTTGTTGGAATGATATTGATCGCCGCCGCGCGAGCCCGTCGTAAATCGCTGTGAGGAGAGTCAACAATCGATTGATCACCGGTGTATGCGTGAATGGTGGTCATCAAACCGTTTTCGACACCGAAAGCATCGTCTAAAACTTTTACGAGCGGCACGAAGCAATTGGTTGTGCAACTGGCGTTAGAAACGACCTTATGTTTTTTAGGATCAAAGTCTTTGTGATTGACGCCATATACGAAAGTCGCATCTGCATTTGTCGCGGGCGCTGAAACAACGACGCACTTTGCACCTGCCTCTAGATGAGAAGCGGCCTTGTCACGCTCAGTGAAAAAACCGGTTGACTCGATGACAACATCGACGCCGAGCGACCCCCACCCCAATTCTTTTGGGTCACGCTTCGATAAAACTTTTAGCAATTTTGAATCAATGCTTATTCCCTCGTCAACCGCTTCAATTTTGTTCGGTAAAACACCAAGTACCGAGTCATATTTGAGCAAATGTGCCATCGTCTTGATGGCACCCAAATCGTTCACGGCAACTATTTCGATGTCAGCGCCAGATTGCCGGATTGCTCGATAAAAATTTCGACCAATACGACCAAAACCATTTATTCCCACTCGAATTGTCATGCGCAAATCTTAGTCTGACTGAAGTTTTAGCGAGAAATGTCCCGATGGGTGACGCGTGGATGGTGTGCATTATTTGACAGCCAAATCTTCAACTGTTCGGCGATAACTACCGAACGATGTCGACCTCCTGTGCAACCAATAGCAATTGTCAGATAACTCTTGCCTTCATCTCGATATGCCGGCAAAAGAACCGTCAACATTTGACTCAACTGATCCAAGAATCTTCCAGAGAGTTCTTGCGACAGCACAAAATTGCGCACTGGCAGATCGAGACCGGATAGCGGACGCAAGCTTTCATCCCAATGAGGATTTGGCAAGAACCGAACATCAAAGACCAAATCAACATCAAGAGGCAAACCATGTTTGTATCCAAACGAGACCACAGATACTTGCATTGCATCCAACACACCATCTTGGGTGAATAGCTCACCGAGTTGCGATTTCAATTGATGAACAGTCAAGTTTGACGTGTCAATCACTAGGTCAGCCCAACACCTCAATCACACCAAGTTGTGCTGTCGGAGTTCCAACCACAAGCGCGAGTTTTGATAGCGATTCGCCTGCAGCTGCAATCTCGACTACTTTGTCAATCAGTTCAGTTGGCATATTGTCCACAACAAACCAACCCAAGTCTTCTAAGTCATCGGCAGCTTGCGAGCGACCCGCACCAGATAGACCTGCGATTAAGAGTATGTCAGCCACTTCTAGACAGGCTATCTATTGTGTCGCATCAGATGAAGAATGAAACCGTAGATACACCGCGTCTGCTGTGTTGTTTGGTAGCCATTTCAGTTCGGACAGTTGATCGCGAGTTGCTTTTTTGACTTGGCTCATCCCGCCAAGTGCGGCAACGAGTTTTTTGATCCTCGCAGGCCCTAAACCAGGGATGCCTTCAAGTTCGCTTTTAGTCATACGCTTACCGCGAAGTTCGCGATGAAACCGATTAGCGAACCTATGCGCCTCGTCGCGAATAACCTGCAACATGAACAAAGCATCACTTCCCCGCGGCACTTCTACGGGCTCACTTCGACCAGGAACGAAAACTTCTTCTAGCTTCTTTGCCAATGACGCAACAGGAATTTCATGTGCAAGCCCCAACTCTTTTACTACTTTTTCGGCCACGCTTAACTGTCCTTTGCCACCGTCGACAAGCAAAAGTTGCGGCGCATAAGAAAACTTGCCCGGACGCTCACCTCGCTCGTTAATAGGTTGGTCTCGCTCGTTTATATACGCGGTCAAGCGCCTCGTAAGCACCTCGCGCATCGCCGCATAATCGTCGTTTCCTTCGAAGCTTTTGATCTTGAAGCGTCGATAGTCGCGCTTTAGCGGCAGACCGTCCTCGAGCACGACCATTGAGCCGACATAATCGGTGCCCTGAAGATGAGCCATGTCGTAGCACTCGATACGCAAGGGTGCCTCGGGAAGACCCAGAAGATCTTGCAACTCACCCAACGCTCGCGATCTCGCGGTGTGATCAGAAGCGCGACGGAGCCGATGGCGATTCAATTCTTGCTTTGCATTTTGAGTCACCAACTCGTGCAGCTCTCGCTTGTCACCGCGAAACGGAACCCGAATTTCAACTTTTGATTTGCGAGTTAGTGTCAACCATTGCTCGAGCACATCGCGTCGATCAGGTTCATGCGGCAAAACCACAATCTTAGGAATGCCCAAAATTGGCGTCTCGCTATAAAGTCGCTCAACAATCAACGCCACCAAACCTTCGCTAGTAACTTCTTCAACTTTGTCGACAATGAAACCTTTTCGACCAACTACACGACCTTTTCGAACATAAAAAATCTGCACTGCAGCCTCAAACTCGTCCTCAGCGACACCAATAACGTCAAGATCTTCGTCGCGCTCACCGACCATTTGTTGGCGCTCGAGCGCCAATTTTATGGCTTCAATTTGATCGCGAAATTTTGCAGCACGCTCGAATTCTTGTGCTCTTGAACTCTCGGTCATCTGCTCTTCTAGCGCCGACACGACATTCTCACTATCGCCGTCCATAACGCTCAAAAAATCGTTGACGAAACTTTGGTATCGTGCGCCATCGACTGAACCGACACATGGTCCAGAACACTTTTCTATGTGAAAGAGCAGGCACGGTCGACCGAGACTCTCGTGCTGTTTGAACGTCGCTGCTGAACAGGTACGAATCGGAAAAGACTTCAACAACAAATCAAGTGTCTCGTGAATCGCCCAAGGGTGTGGGTAAGGCCCAAAATATCGTGTGCCTTTTCGCTTGCGTCCACGCATGACCATTGCCCGAGGCCACTGCTCATCAACCGTCACCGCCAGAAACGGGTAACTCTTGTCGTCTCTAAGTCGAATATTGAATCTCGGCGAAAATCGGTTGATGAGACTGTGTTCGAGGATCAAAGCTTCAATTTCGTTGCGTACCTCGATCCATTCGACGCTGTGGGCCGCACTAACCATGTTGCTTGTTCGCGGGTGCAGACTGTCGGCCTTGGCAAAATAACTATTTATACGGGCGCGCAGATTGTTGGCCTTGCCGACGTAAATCACTCGGCCTGCGCCGTCTTTGAATTGGTAAGAACCTGGCGTCTCAGGTATTACACCCGATGGGCGTTGCATGATCGAAAACTATTTCTTTGCAATCTTTTTTGACTTCATGGTCTTCGACTCATTCAAGATTGGCAATAAATATCGACCAGTATGTGACCCTTTCACTTTCGCTACATCCTCCGGCGATCCTTCGGCAACAACCAAGCCTCCCCCGCTACCACCTTCAGGTCCAAGATCAATTACCCAATCGGCAGACTTGATCACATCAAGGTTGTGCTCGATTACCAAAACAGTGTTACCAGTGTCGACCAAGCGCGCAAGCACAATTAGAAGACGCCGAACATCTTCAAAATGAAGACCTGTTGTTGGCTCGTCAAGAAGATAAATGGTGCGTCCCGTGCCACGCTTCGAAAGTTCGCTAGCTAGTTTTACGCGTTGCGCCTCGCCACCCGACAGCGTCGGCGCCGACTGCCCGAGTCGTACATAACCGAGACCGACATCTACGAATGTCTGCATATGACGAGCGATGCGCGGCTGATTCGCAAAAAAATCGACAGCATCGCCAATCGGCATGTCCAAAATGTCAGCGATACTCTTGCCTTTGAAAGTTATGTCAAGGGTGTCTCGGTTGTATCGAGCACCTTTGCAAACTTCACAGGGCACATAAACATCTGGCAAGAAGTGCATTTCAATTTTGATAGTTCCGTCGCCAGAACACGCCTCGCAACGGCCACCAGGCACATTAAAACTGAAACGACCCGGCTGATATCCGCGAACCTTTGCTTCTGGCGTTGACGCGAAGAGTTTTCGAATATCATCAAAGACACCTGTATAGGTCGCTGGGTTTGAACGCGGAGTGCGACCGATCGGTGACTGATCCATGTCGATCACCTTGTCGATATGCATCACACCATCGACACCGGTGTGTCTGCCTGGCGCATCTTTTGATTTGTAAATTTTTTGCATCAGCGACGGCAACAAAATGTCGCGAATTAAAGTACTTTTGCCGCTACCGGAGACCCCCGTTACGGCGACAAAACATCCAAGTGGAATTTTTACATTTAAATTTTTGAGATTGTGCTCTCGAGCACCTCTAATCGTCAAAAAATCTTTTCCCGGTTTGCGTCGCATTGCCGGAATTTCAACTTTACGCTCCCCAGACAAATATTGTCCCGTCATCGAATTTTTAACCTTGAGCACGCCCTTGACCGGCCCGCTGTAGACAACCTGACCACCATGTTCGCCTGCGCCCGGGCCGATGTCGACGAGCCAATCGCTCGACCTGATCGTGTCTTCGTCATGCTCGACAACGATCACCGTGTTGCCAAGATCGCGCAATCGTTGCAGTGTTTCAATCAAGCGGTGATTGTCTCTTTGATGCAAACCAATACTCGGCTCATCGAGCACATAAAGCGTGCCGACCAAACCCGAACCGATCTGACTAGCCAAACGAATGCGTTGCGCCTCGCCACCAGCGAGCGTTGCAGCAGCCCGAGAGAGAGTTAAATAGTCAAGGCCGACGTCCAATAGAAATCCCAAACGCGCATTGATCTCTTTGGTGATTCGTTCGGCGATAATCGAATCGCGATCGGAAAGTTCAAGATCAGCCAAAAATTTTGCTGATTCGCCTATTGAAAGACCACAAACTTCGGAGATGTGTTTGCCTTCAACCAACACAGCGAGAGAATCTGGTTTCAGGCGCGCGCCCTTGCACGATGGGCAAGGCACCTCTCTCATATAACTTTCAAATTGTTCGCGAGCGTTGTCACTTTCGGCACCTTCATGACGACGTTTAATCCATGGAATCACACCTTCGTAAGACGTGCTGTATTCGCGCGTACGACCATAACGATTGCGATACTTGACCATCATGTTGTCGTCAACGCCGTTCATCACGATCTTCTGCGCCTTGACCGAAAGTTTCGACCATTTTTTGTCGAGATCAATTTCGAATCTGTCGGCAACAGCTTCGAGCATTCGGGTGAAATATTGCGTGTGGGCCGATCTCCATGGGGCTATCGCACCTTCATTGATACTCAAATTTGGATCAGGCACGACAAGGTCGACATCAACTTCGTATTTGGTGCCCAAACCAAGGCAATTGTCGCAAGCACCGAATGGTGAGTTAAACGAGAAATTTCTTGGAGCCAACTCTTCATAACTGGTGCCACACTTCGGACACGCCAAATGTTGGCTGAATGTGATTGGCTCGCCACCATCCACAATTTCGATTTCTGCCACTCCATTAGCCAGTCGGAGTGCCGTCTCGAGCGAGTCAGTTAGTCGTCGTGTGATGCCGTCTCGGCGCACAAGACGATCGACGACGATGTCGATTTGGTGCTGCTCATATTTCGCCAACCGAGTAGGTTTTTTCAAGAATTCACTGATCTCGACGACTTCGCCATCAACTCGAGCACGAGAAAAACCTTGTGACGCGAGTTCTTGCAAAAGAGTGTCATACTCTCCTTTTCTGCCACGCACGACTGGCGCCAAGACCTGAAATCGAACACCTTCGTCGAACTTCATGATGCGGTCAACAATTTGCTGAGGTGTTTGTCGCGACAGACGAGTCATATCGCGTGAGCAATGTTGCACTCCGATTCGCGCGTAGAGAAGACGCAGATAATCGTAGACCTCGGTAATAGTGCCGACGGTCGATCTCGGGTTGCGCGAGGAAGATTTTTGGTCGATCGATATTGCCGGGGACAAACCATCAATCAAATCGACATCCGGCTTGTCCATTTGACCCAAAAACTGTCGGGCATAAGAACTCAACGACTCAACATACCTGCGCTGACCTTCGGCGTATATCGTGTCAAAAGCAAGGCTTGATTTACCCGAGCCCGACAAGCCCGTCAACACGATCAACTTGTCGCGTGGTAGTTCGACGCTGATATTTTTTAGGTTGTGCTCTCGGGCACCACGAACAACTATCTGATTTGCCATCACAGGCAGGCTACAAAGTGTTAGTGGGCATCTCGTAACTCGCGCTTTAGTTCTTTTACCTCGTCTCTGAGACGTGCGGCATACTCGAAACGTAGTTCTTCAGCAGCCAAGTTCATTTCTTCTTCAAGGGTCATGATCAATCTGGCTAATTCGCTCTCTGGTAGAGCTCTGAGCTCCCTGACAACTTTGTCGCGCTCTCGGTCTTTTCGCCTTCCTTTGCCGGGCAATGGCGCGGTGTTGCTTGGACGCAATACCGACAAAATGTCGCCGATCGCTTTGCGAACTGTTTGCGGGTCAATGCCATGCTTTAAGTTGTATGCGATTTGCAACTCGCGACGACGGGCAGTCTCAGAGATCGCATACTCCATGGCGGCCGTTCTATTGTCGGCATACATGATCACTTGCCCGTCGACATTGCGGGCCGCGCGACCAATCATTTGAATAAGCGAAGTCTGACTTCTCAAGAAACCCTGTTTATCGGCGTCCAAAATCGCGACTAGTGATACCTCTGGCAAATCGAGACCTTCGCGCAACAAATTTATACCGACTAGCACGTCGAACTCTCCCAATCTCAATGCTCGCAAAATTTCGATTCTTTCAATCGTGTCGATATTCGAGTGCAGGTATCGAACTCGCAAACCTTGTTCAATGAGATATTCAGAAAGATCTTCAGACATTTTTTTGGTCAATGTCGTCACGAGGGTTCGATCGCCCTGAGCGGTCTTCAACTTGATCATTTCGATTAGATCGTCGATCTGACCTTTTGTTGGTTTGACTATTACTTCTGGGTCGATCAAACCAGTTGGTCGCACTATTTGCTCGACAACCTGCTCGCTCAGTTCAATTTCAAACTTTGCGGGTGTCGCAGAAAGAAAAATGCACTGATTCAAACGCTCGATTGTTTCTTCAAATCGCAAGGGCCGATTATCCATAGCCGATGGCAGTCGAAAACCGTGCTCGACCAAAGTTTGTTTTCGACTTCGATCTCCGGCGAATTGACCATGAAGCTGTGGCACCGCCACATGGCTCTCGTCAATCACCAATAGATAATCCTTAGGAAAGTAATCAAGCAAGGTGAACGGTGGCTCGCCTGGTTGACGACCGTCGATATGCATCGAATAATTTTCAATGCCATTGCAGTAGCCGACTTCTTTCATCATTTCTAAGTCGAACATCGTTCTCATGCGTATGCGCTGAGCCTCAAGAAGTTTGTTTTCAGATTCGAACATCTTCAACTGCTGTGCCAACTCTTGTTCTATGCCAAGCATCGCCACGCGCATACGCTCTTCGCCTGCGACATAGTGAGTTGCCGGAAATATGACGATTTCGGTGAGGTCACGTAGGGTTTCACCCGTCACCGGATCTACAACTGAGATTCGCTCAACTGTGTCACCGAACATTTCGAGACGGGTAACCGTCTCTTCATATGCAGGATGCACCTCGATCGTGTCACCGCGAACCCGAAAGTTGCCACGCCCCAAAGTCATATCATTTCGGTCATATTGAAGTTCGACGAGTCGCGCCAAAATGCTGCGTTGGTCATAATCGACGCCCGTGTGAAGTTCGAGAAGATTTCCTCGATACTCGCCAGGGTCTCCCATTCCGTAAATGCAGCTCACCGATGCCACAACGATCGTGTCCCGCCTGGTCAAGAGCGCTGCAGTAGCCGAGTGTCTAAGCCGATCAATTTCATCGTTGATCGATGAATCTTTTTCGATAAAGGTGTCGCTCGAAGCAATGTAGGCCTCAGGTTGGTAGTAGTCGTAGTAACTGACGAAATACTCAACCCGATTGTTCGGAAAAAATTCGCGCATCTCTTGTGCTAGTTGTGCGGCCAACGACTTGTTCGGCGCCAAGATCAGTGTCGGTCGCTGTACCTGCTCGATTGTCCATGCAATTGTTGCTGATTTACCTGAGCCAGTAATGCCCAGCAAGGTTTGAAATCTGTCACCACGATTTACTCCGGCAACGAGTTTGGATATCGCTTCGGGTTGGTCACCGGCAGGTTTGAATGGCGACTCGACTACAAATTTGCGTTCACTCATTTGAGAGATTGAATCCACGACCAAGCCGCTTCGACTCTTTCTTCAAGTTGAATTCTGTCACCTGAATTGTCAATCACATGGTTGGCGATGGCGAGTCTTTGTTCACGCGTTGCCTGTTTGGCAATACGAGCCTTTGCATCTTCGACAGACATGTTTCGCTGCTCAACGAGTCGTTCTAAAGCCAAATCAACATCTAGATCGACCACGAGAACTCCGTCAAGACCTTCTCTCGGATTTTCGACCAACAACGGAATATCAAGAACAACGACTTTGTCGGATTGGCGAAAACTATCGATTCGTTCGTTCATGACTCGACGCACAATCGGGTGAATCAATTCGTTAAGGGTCTTTAGCAAGTTTGAATCGCTGAAAACCTTCTTTGCGATTGCGGCCCGATCGAGCGTCTTGTCTGACGCGACCACTTCAGGGCCAAAAAGTTCAACCATTTTGAGATAAACCTCGGCGGCAGGCTGCTGCAATTCGCGAACAATGAGATCGGCATCGATCAGCACTGCGCCACGACTAGTCAACAGCCGCGCAACCTCTGACTTGCCAGAACCGATGCCACCAGTGAGCCCAATGAGAATCATCAGATACTCACCGTATCTAAAACTAAATTTTTAATCAGCCTGCATTAGGTTCTTCGGTTGGTTTTGGGGTCTCTGCAGTCGCTGCATTCGGGTCAAAAAACTCTGCCCACGCCGATTCTCGAGTTGAATCGTCACCACTTACCCAATTGCCTTGTTCATCAGTCTGGAACTGTCCGCGATATTCTTCGGCCAATTCACCACCCTCGGCAGCTTGTTTGATCGACAAACTAATGCGACGACGAGCCAAATCGAGATCGATGATCTTCACCCAAAGTTCTTCGCCTGGAGTTACGACTTGCTCCGGAGCCTCGACATGATGTGTCGACATCTCTGAGATGTGAACCAAGCCTTCGATTCCGTCGCCAACTTGTACGAAGCCGCCAAACGGCACGAGTTTTGTGACACGACCGTAAACCAATTGGCCAACTTGATGACTAGATGCAAACTCTTGCCAAGGGTCTTGTTGAGTCGCTTTCAGCGACAAAGAAATGCGATCGCGTTCGCGATCGATCTCAAGCACTTTCACAGAAACTTCGTCGCCAATTTTGACGACTGCACCCGGATTATCGACATGCTTCCAAGAGAGTTCTGAAACGTGGATCAAACCATCCATTCCACCGAGATCAACGAATGCGCCGAAAGCAACCACGCTCGAGATGCGACCCGTGCGAACCTCGCCAACGGCAATGTTTTCGAGGAAATCAGTTTGTGTGCCTTTTTGGCTCTCTTCAAGAAGTGCTCGACGCGACAGAACGACGTTGTTGCGCTGACGATCGAGTTCAAGAATCTTTGCTGTAATTCGCTGACCCAAATATGGAGCCAAATCGCGTACACGACGAAGTTCGACGAGCGATGCAGGCAAAAAGCCCCGCAATCCTATGTCGACGATTAGGCCACCTTTGACGGCTTCAATGACGAGACCTTCAACGGTGCCATCGGCGTTTTTAATTGCTTCAATGTCACCCCAAGCACGCTCATATTGCGCACGCTTCTTCGAAAGCAACAAGCGACCCTCTTTATCTTCAAGAGTCAAAATCAAAGTTTCGATTTTTTCGCCCAACTTCACGATTGTGTTCGGGTCTGCGTCGTGACGAATCGACAGTTCACGATTCAAAATTACGCCTTCGGTCTTATAACCGATTTCTACAAGAACTTCATCGCGAGTAATTCGCACGACGGTGCCGCTTACTAGCTTTCCTTCTTTGAGTTCAACAATCGTCTCGTTGATTGAATCTACAAATGAGACGTCTCGTTCTGTGACTTTGCGCGGTGTGTAATTGCCTTCTGCGTCGAATGTTCCCATTTCAGGACTCGACATCAATTGAGTTGTTGACACTGTTATTACTTTCGGTGGATAGGAGAGGTGGATAGGACGCTTCAGCCTATCCGCGACGGCTCTTTTCGGGACGCTGGATCAAGCTTTTGCCGATGCCCAACTGTCCCCCCAAGCGAGATTTACTTCAAGCGGCACGGCCAAATCGGCGGCGTTGCACATCGAATCGCGCACCAATGCCTCGACGCGTTGGTGCTCATCGACCACCGCCTCAACGATCACCTCATCATGCACCTGCAGAACCAACCGTGACTCGAAACCGCCGGCTTCTAGACCATTGTCGAGTCGCACGATTGCGACTTTAAATATGTCTGCAGCCAAGCCCTGAATTCCAGAATTCATCGCCTGACGTTCGCCAATTTGTCGCATCCGAAAATTTGGATTCTGAAGTTCAGGAATAGCCCTCTTGCGACCAAAAAGGGTTTCGGTATAGCCACGTTGTCTCGCCAGCTCGACGGTTTCATCCATATACTTTTTGACCCTCGGGAAAGCAGCAAAATATGCGTCAAGAATTTCGCTTGCCTCGCTAACCCCGATCGCGAGTCGCTGGGCCAAACCATAAGCCTCCATTCCATAAGCAAGTCCGTAAGAGATCATTTTTGCTTTCGATCGCTGTTCGCTCGTAACCGCATCTGGATCAACATTGAAAACACTTGCCGCAGTGACATTGTGAATATCAATGTTCTTATTAAAGGCATCGATGAGTCCCGGGTCATTGGCAAGATGCGCAATACAACGCAATTCAATTTGGTTGTAGTCAGCCACCAGAAACTGACATTTCTCGCGCGGCACAAACGCCGTTCGAAAGACTTTGCCTTGTTCGCTTCGCACGGGAATATTGTGCAGATTCGGTTGGTCACTACTGAGGCGACCCGTGCGCGCAACGGTCTGATTGAACGTCGCGTGAATGCGACTATCACCTTCAACAACACTCAACAAACCTTCGCCGTATGTCGAACGCAGCTTTTCGACTTCGCGATATTCAAGTAACGGCTCAATGAACTCTGGCCACTGATCTTTTAGCTTTTCTAAGGTCGCTGCATCGGTGCTCGGGCCAGTCTTGTTTTTTTTACCTGGTGTCAATTTTTTGTCCTCGTAGAGAATTTTTCGCAATTGCAACGGAGAATTCAGATTGAACTCTTGTTTGGCGATCGTGTGCAACTTTTTGGTGAGAGCATTACACTCAGCGGTCAATTTTTTGTTGATTTCATTTAGTTGATGCTTGTCAACCTCAACACCGAGAAACTCCATTCGTGCAAGAACTCTTACAAGTGGATGTTCTATCTCATAATAAAGCTTGGCCAATTTCTGACTTTCGAGTGATGTAACCAAAACTTGCGACACTAGCGATACACCAAGCGCTTCTGCCGCAGCAGTACTGCTTGCCGCACTCGTTGCGTCGGGTGCATCAAAATTTAATTGACCATCTTGAATATTTGAATCGGTCGAAGCAAAATCAACCTCGAGATATCGCAAAACGACTTGTTTAATTTCATATCGCGACTCTGACGGATCAAGCAGATAAGCGGCGATCGCAGTGTCAAGAACCATCTCTCTGAGGTCGATGCCGAGACCCAAAAAACTGCGCATCAATGGTTTGACATTGTGTCCACGAAACTTGAAGCCATCATTAAGCACAGCTATCACTTCGATCGAAAACAAAAGTTTCGCCGATATCCAAAAAACTTGCGACTTTGCGACTTCGCCGACCACGGCCAAACCCAACAACTCTGAGCGGCCAGGATCGCCCAACCAAGCCGCCGCGATGTCAGAGACTTCATTTTTTTTGAGTGCTGATACGGCCGCTTTCGTCGTCTCGCAAATCTCAACGGTTGCTGAGATACTCACACTCTTTTGTGAAGCGACATCATTGCTGGCGTCTGATTCGGCAACTGAAATTTCGTCAAGACCGGCGAAGTGTTTTGTTGCCTCAACGAAGCGAGCGAACATCGTCTTAAATTCAAAGACGGCAAATATTTCTTTGACAGCATTCGCATTTGGCCGCGGTGACAACGCGTGAATATCAATTTTCACTGGTGCATCTCGTCGCAGCACCATCAGTTTTGCGTTGCGCAACACCCGCGAGCGACTTTCGATCAGCGCTTGTTTGAGTTTCGGGGTTTGTTCGTCTGCATTATCGAACACGGCTTCGATGGTTTGATACTTCGTTATTAATTTCGCGGCAGTCTTCTCACCGACGCCGGGCACCCCTTCAAGATTGTCACTGGGGTCACCGCGAAGCGCCGCATAATCGGCATACTGCTTCGGTGTGACACCAGTTCGCTCGAGAATACCTGCCTCGTCATAAAGCGCATAGTCACTCACACCTCGCTTGTTATACAACACACGAATATGAGGGTCACTGACCAATTGATAATTGTCGCGATCACCCGTGACGATAATCAGATCGTCCCCCGATTTAAGTGCCATCTCAGCGATTGTTGCAATCAAATCATCGCCTTCAAAACCTGGGGCATCGATCGCGGTGACGCCCATCTTTGTCAACATCTCACGAATTAGATCGAGCTGTTGATACAAAATATCAGGCTGAGTTTCGCGTTGTGCCTTGTACTCCGGCGCGGCCTCATGACGAAACGTCGGCTCTTTGCGATCAAATACAACGATGACACCGTCTGGCTTGTGATCTCGCATCAAAGTCAAAAGCATCGACGTAAAGCCGTAAATTGCGTTTGTAACCTGTCCGCTCGCAGTCACCATGTCTGTCGGTAGCGCAAAAAAAGCGCGATAGGCCAAAGAGTTGCCGTCAAGGGCCATCAGTTTCATAACTAGAAACTAGTCGTCGCGCCTAGACCGCATCAGAAAGCGCTTCTCGCCCGTCGATCAAGGATTCAGTTTGCCACCAATAATCAACTCGGCGATATCACCCATCTTTTTGCGCTCAGACATCGCCTTGTTCTGAATGAACGAGAATGAGTCAGCCTCGGACATTTTGAATTTGTCAATCAAAACTCCTTTGGCGCGATCGATCAGTTTGCGAATTTCAAGTTGAGCGCCAAGTGCAGCAACTTCATTTGAGAGCGCCTGCATTTCGGCAAATCTGCCGATTGCGAGTTCGATCGCGGGCACTAAGTCAGACTTTTGAAACGGCTTGACAAGATAAGCGAGAGCGCCAGCATCACGAGCTTGTTCGATGATTTCGCGTTGGCTAAACGCAGTCAGCATCACCACTGGGCAAAGTCTCTCATCGGAAACGATTTTTGCCGCCTCAAGACCAGACATTCCCGGCATCTTTATGTCAAATATTGCAACATCAGGCCGCTTTTCTCGCACCATTTCAACCGCTTTGTCACCTCGGCCCACATCTCCAACGACTTCGTATCCTTCTTCAATCAAACTCTCACGAAGATCTAGCCGAATTATCGCTTCATCTTCGGCTAAAACAATTTTGATTCCCATTGATCCAACTCTCAACTACCAAGCTTGTCGAGCAACTGATCTTGCCGAACTTCATGCTCAGCAATTGACGAAACCAAATGACGGTGATACTTCTGTATCGCCTCCAGATTCTTTTGTGCTTCGTGGTGTTCAAGTGCCGCGTCGGCCGTTTCGGCGACCATTGCACGCATCTCTTTTTCTTGTGCCTCGCCTTCGATGAACTCAAGCTGCTCGGAAGTGATACGAAGTTCGTCACGCAATTCGCGCAACGTCTGCGAACCGCGACGTAAGCGTCGCTCGACGAATTGATTACCTAAATTTCGTATAGTCATGGTGCCCGAGGCGGGAGTCGAACCCGCACGCCCTTTCAGACAACGGATTTTGAGTCCGTCGCGTCTGCCATTCCGCCACTCGGGCTTGCCCGCTAAGCGTATCTACCAATCGCTTGAGCCCACACGGTGCATTCTCTCGTCGTTAACTCCAAATTCACTCGTATTTACTCTACGATTTTCTTCTACGATGTAGATAACACGAAAGGCACTCATTCGAAGATGCTTGCATTCACCTTTCCTGGTCAAGGATCTCAACGACCAGGCATGGGCAAACCTTGGGTTGACCACGAAAGTTGGGATCTCGTAATTGAGGCCTCCGAAATCGCTAATCGTGATGTTGCTGACCTTCTTTTAAACGCAGACGCCGAAACTTTGAAAGACACCCGCAACGCCCAGTTGACGACGTTTGTTGCAAGTTTGATGGTGCTCGACGCAGTTGAACGACTTGGTTTTGAACCAAGCCTTTGTGCTGGTCACTCACTAGGCGAATACACGGCACTTACAGCAAACGGAGCTCTGAGTTTTGAAGATGGTGTACGACTTGTCGTAGAGCGCGCCGCGGCAATGCACGACGCCGGATCGGCATCGCCAGGCGTCATGTCTGCTGTGCTTGGTTTAGAAGACGACCAAGTTGAAACTGCATGTCGTCGCGCCGACAGCGACGTTTGGGTCGCAAACTTTAATGCGCCAGGCCAAGTGGTCATTGCCGGCACTGCTCCGGCCGTGCAAACTGCCACTGAACACGCCAAAGAGCTAGGTGCCAAACGAGTAATGGCACTTCCTGTTTCGGGCGCGTTTCATACTCCGTTAATGGCTCCTGCGCGCGATCGACTTCGTGAGGCGATCGCCCTCGCAAAACCACGTGACTCAGATGTGCCAATAGTTTCAAATGTCGATGCAAAAGCGCACGACCAAGGCAATGAATGGACGACTCTTTTGTCGGCGCAGCTTTCAAGTCCAGTGCGATGGAAACACTGTCTGCAAACGATGTCTGAAAACGGGATCAAAGATTTCGTAGAACTCGGGCCCGGCGGGGTTCTCACAGGCATGGCCAAACGCACCATTGAATCTGCTCGCACTTTGAGCATCAGCACGCCGGACGAACTCGACAAACTCATTGAATGGATTGGCGCTTCATCGCTGTCAGTGCCACAACTTCACGAAGGTGAGCACCTCTTTGCAGTCGAACGTTTGGTAGTTAGCCCCGGCGCTGGAGTGTTTGCGCCCAGCAAATTAATCGCCAACGGTGCGCGCATTAGCGTTGGTGATGTGTTGGGAATGGTTGGCGATCAAGAAGTACGTTCTTTGTTTGACGGAATTTTGCAGAACTACATCAGCGTTGAGGGCGAAAGACTGACTGCACACCAACCAATTGCTTGGTTGCGAACAATATGAGAGCAGTGATCTGATGCCGACAATTCCAAATGGTGTCGTTGGCGCAAAAATTATCGGCTGGGGCACAGCACTACCTCCAAAAATTGTCACGAACGATGACCTGTCTAAAACCATGGACACCTCAGATGAATGGATTCGCGAACGAACAGGTATCGAACGACGACACATCGGCGGAACAACGGCGAGTCTCTCAATCGAGTCTGGACGCAAAGCAATCGAAATGGCGGGCATTGACGCCTCGACGATAGATGCGCTCGTGCTTTCGACCACAACCCCCGATCGCACAGTGCCCGCAACGAGTGCAACTGTTCAACACGGTCTCGGCCTTCGTTGCGGGGCATTCGACGTGAACGCTGCCTGCTCGGGTTTCGTCTATGCGCTTATCACAGGTCACGGTTTGATCGCCATGGGTATGAGGCGAATTCTGGTTATCGGCACCGATACTCTTTCAAGAATTACCGACTGGTCAGACCGCAACACCGCAATTCTTTTTGCCGATGGCTCGGGGGCCGCAGTCATTGAAGCAACTAGTGGCCCTGGACAATTGCTCGGCTGGGATTTCGACGCCGATGGTTCGCTTGAAGAATTGCTTTATGCAGAAATTGGTGGCACCTTGCACATGGACGGAAAAGAAGTTTTTCGTCGTGCCGTGCGAATCATGGTCGACTCTGCCGAGAAGTCGATCAAGGCATCCGGTCTGACCACAGGCGAGATCGATCTTGTTGTGCCCCACCAGGCAAATATTCGAATCATCGAAGCCGCTTGCAAACGGCTTGATATTCCAATGAGCAAAACCGCAGTCGTGTTGCACGAAACCGGCAATACATCATCGGCTTCGATACCACTTGCGTTATTCGACGCGATTGATCGTGGTCGCGTCAAATCTGGCGACAATGTTTTGCTAGTTGGCTTCGGAGCTGGGATGACAGCCGCTAGCGCAGTCATAAAGTGGGACCAATCATGAGTCGAGTCGTTTTAATTACAGGTGGCGCAAAAGGTATCGGCCTGGCTTGTGCCGAACATTTTGCGAAACTTGGTGACAAAGTTGCAATTACATACAACAGCACCAAACCATCGGGGGACTTTTTTGCGGTCAAGTGTGACGTCACATCACAAACAGAAGTTGATGCCGCTTTTACAACCGTTGAAGAAAAATTCGGACCTGTACAAGTTCTCGTTTCAAACGCAGGAATCACTAAAGACCAGTTGTTGCTACGCATGAGTGAAATTGACTTTTCATCCGTCATCGACGCAAATCTCACGGGCGCTTACCGGGTTTGTAAACGCGCCACCCAAGGCATGCTTCGCGCTCGATCGGGTCGAATTATCTTGACGTCTTCTGTTGTGGGTCTGCTTGGTTCGGCTGGTCAGTCAAATTATGCGGCTTCAAAAGCCGGACTTGTTGGATTGGCTCGTTCACTTGCACGCGAACTTGGCTCACGATCAATAACTGTCAATGTCATTGCTCCAGGTCCTGTTGAAACTGATATGACTGCCGCACTAACTCAAGAACAGCGCGACAACATGCTCGCAGCTGTGCCGCTCGCGCGAATGGCGGTGCCAAGTGAGATTGCAGCAGTCGTCGCGTTCATTGCATCACAAGAAGCCGGCTATATAACTGGTGCCGTAATCCCAGTCGATGGTGGACTTGGCATGGGGCACTAGACTTGCACCATGGACCAACAACTTTTCGATCGTTTCAAAAAATGCGCCGTAGATGTATTGGCGGTAGATGCCGCCAAAGTGACAATGGAAGCGAGTTTCAAGGATGACCTTGGCTCAGACAGTCTCGACCTCGTCGAATTTGTAATGGCGCTCGAAGAAGAGTTCGGCATCACCGTGCCTGAAAGCGACCTCGAAGGTGTCGACACTGTCGGCAAAGCCTTCAACCTTGTCGCGGCAAAAGTTTCTTAACTTTTAACCTGCACAACATTTCATGCAGGGTGCTGGTCATCGAGTTGCAATAACTGGCTTTGGCGTTGTTGCACCTTGTGGCATCGGCAAACAAAATTTTTGGAATGGTTTGTTGGGTCAAGGTGTTTCAGGTAGCCACACAATAGAAGTCGAAAACTGGGACCCTGCACCATATTTTGCTGGACCAAAAGAGGCGCGACGTGCAGATCGATGTGAGCAATATGCGCTCGCTTCTGCATCAGAAGCCATAGCCCAATCTGGTTCACTGCCCTATGACCCAACTCGTATCGGCACTATTTTCGGCACCGGCATCGGCGGTCTACGAACACTTGAAGAGCAAGTTATCGTTCGCGTAGAAAAAGGAGAGCGCAGAGTTTCGCCTTTTTTGGTGCCGATGATGATGTCGAATGCATCTGGCGCAGCAATATCGATGCGATATGGCTTTCAGGGCCCCGCCGAAACAATCTGCACCGCGTGCGCCGCGGCCACGCACGCGCTCGGCTACGCCGCTCGACTTGTCGCTTGGGGACGATGTGATGCAGTTATCTCGGGTGGTGCAGAATCTGCGGCGACGATAACTGCTGTGGCAGGTTTTGCAAATATGACGGCGCTCTCAACGACAAAAATTAGCAAGCCATTTGATGCGACTCGTGACGGTTTTATTTTCGGCGAAGGCTCCGCCGTTTTCGTTCTCGAGCGACTTGATCTAGCACTGGCACGTGGCGCAAAAATTTATGGCGAAGTTTTGGGTGCGGGCAGCAATGCCGACGCACATCACATCACCGCGCCTTCGCCCGGAGGGGTCGGCGCGATCGCTTGCATGAAACTAGCTCTCGATGACGCTGGACTTTCACCAAACGACATCAAACAAGTAAATGCTCACGGCACGTCAACTCCACTTAACGACTCTGCTGAAGCGAACGCGGTCGCTGCCGTCTTTGGCCAATCGAGACCTCCGATGACATCAATCAAAGGAGTGACTGGTCACCCACTAGGTGCCGCTGGCGCACTTGAGGCCGCCGCCGTTTTGCTTTCATTCGAACACAAGTTGATACCGCCAACTGCGAACACAACTGTTGTTGATCCCGAGATGTCTGGCGTCGACATCGTCACTGGCGCCGCACGCCCTTGGCAACCTGGACCGACGATTTCAAACAATTTCGGCTTCGGCGGTCACAACGGTTCGATAATTATCGCTCCATATATTTAGTGACCGCAGACCTGACGCAGATCTGACGCAGATCTTACGCGAGGCTTACGCGTCGACAATCACAAACAATAATTCGCATTCACATGCAGTTTCGCCGTTGACTTTAGCGACACCGGTCCCCTTGCCAGCACGAGCTGACATACGACCAAGTTGCACCGACATTTCAAGCAGATCACCAGGCACCACCTGACGACGAAATCTTGCCCCATCGAGACCACCAAACAGCGGCAACTTACCGACGAACTTCTCTTCGCTCAAAATTGCACACGCACCGACCTGAGCAATCGCTTCGCACATCAATACACCAGGCAATGTGGGTCGACCCGGAAAGTGACCGGTGAAAAAGTCTTCGTTTCCCGTCAACTTCCAAATTCCGGTTGCGCTCAGTCCCGGCACCAAGGCGACAAGTTCGTCGACAAACAGAAACGGGTGACGATGCGGTATTAGATTGCTTGGTTTTGGAAACGTCGTCACTTTTCAAGGGCCTTAAGCAGATTTTTCGGCGTATCTTTTGGAGAAATTTTGTACGCCTTGGCGACCTTATGCTCGGGATCTGAAAGCAATGTAAAGCCAAGCCCGTATTTTTTTTCGAAATTCAACTGCTTGGATTGCATTGTGCAACCCGGGGTATCAGCCTTCGGATAAAAATAAATCAGGACCTTTTTTTTGGCGAAGTCTTTGAGGGATACCTTTTTTTCGTTTTGATCAAACAAAGCGAGATTCGGTGCTTTGTCGCCTGTTATCAACATGGCAATAATTTAGCGTTTTGAGACTAAAGAGCTATCAATTGCGGTGCGTACCTCGGCAACGTATTGCGCGACCGAATCAACCCCTTCTTCTAATAGGCGACGAACAACTGAGGCACCTTGAATAACACCATCTGCGACACTGCACGCCTGTTTCGCTTGCTCGGCGTTCGAAACTCCGACACCAACAAGAACCGGGATATCGGTGATCTTTTTAAGACGAGTCGCCATTGCCACAGCGGTGGTTGCAAGTTCGGTACGCTCGCCTGTTACACCCAACAGCCCGACTGCGTAAACAAAGCCTCTTGCTCGTTCGACGACACGAGGCAATCTCTCATCTGGCGCAGTTGGTGCGGCCAGCATTACAGTTTCGATTTTCGCACTGTCGGCGGCGGTTGCCCATATCGACGATTCTTCAAGAGGTAGGTCGGGCACGATTGCAGCGACAACACCGCAATCGCGCAGCGAGTTCGCGAATCGGTCGTGACCGGCACGAAACACGGTGTTGTAGTAGCACATGACAATCAATGGCACATCGACGTCAACAGTTCTCAATTCGTGCAGAATTGAATTTGGCGTCGCACCATCGCGCAAGGCTTTTTCAGAAGCCATCTGAATAATCGGCCCGTCCATCACGGGGTCAGAGAATGGAATACCAATTTCAATTGCATCAGCTCCGCTTGCAGCCGCGCCACGAATTGCGTCCAACCACCCGGTCAACCCACCAGTGATATATGGAACAAGAATTTTGCGACCATCACTACGAAGTTGCCGAAGTCGAGACTCAAGAATGCCATGATTATGCGCTGCATTCTTCATCATTGGCTTCTCTTCAGTCCAACTCGTTGCCGAGAATCGTCATCATTTGAGCGACATCTTTATCTCCACGACCAGACAAATTCATGAGCACTGTTTGCCCTTGAATTTTTGGTGACTCTTTGGCGATCCACGCGACAGCGTGCGCGCATTCAAGTGCCGGAATAATGCCTTCGGTGCGAGCCAATAATTTGAAGCCTTCGATCACCTCTTGATCATTGACGCTTGGATACTCGGCGCGACCCACAGACGCAAGATACGAGTGCTCAGGACCAACACCTGGATAGTCAAGACCGGCGCTGATCGAGTGAGCCTCTTGCACCTGACCATATTCATCTTGCATCAAGTAACTCTTCATACCGTGAACTACGCCAGGTGTGCCACGACCAACCGCCGCGCCACCTGCGGGTTCAACGCCGATCAACCGTGTCTTTGCATCAATAAAACCAGAAAAAATGCCCATCGCGTTTGACCCGCCGCCGACGCATGCCACGACGACATTCGGGTCAGCACCGTCGCACATCTGTTGAAATTGTTTGCGTGCCTCACGACCGATAACACTCTGAAATTGACGGACCATGAACGGATATGGATGAGGACCCATTACAGAACCAATGCAGTAATAACTCGTCTCGACACTTGCGACCCAATCACGCATTGCTTCATTGACAGCATCTTTCAAAGTTCTGCTGCCAGAATTTGCAGCTTCGACAGTTGCACCCAGAAGCTTCATTCGAAAGACATTCAACGACTGACGCTCAACATCAACCGCACCCATATAGACCTTGCACTCAAGACCAAGCAGTGCGGCCGCAGTTGCCGACGCGACCCCATGTTGTCCCGCGCCTGTCTCGGCAATGATTCGCTTCTTACCCATTCGTTTGGCAAGTAACGCTTGACCCAAAACACTATTAATTTTATGCGATCCAGTGTGGTTTAAATCTTCACGTTTGAGAATCAGCCGAATACCAAGTTGCGCACCAAGATTATGACACTCTGTCAAAATTGATGGACGCCCTGCATATTCACGCAGCAAGTCATCAAGTTCGGTTCTAAAAAGCGAATCACTCCACGCATCAGTGAAGGCTCGCTCTAGTTCTTCACACGCTGGCACCAAAGTTTCGGGCACGAATCGCCCGCCGAATTCACCAAACCGACCGTCAGCACCTGGTGTCAATAATTCAGTTGGCACGGGTTTTGCGTTCATGGAGACTAAATGTATCCCGACTATCAGGTCTTAAGATTCCCAATTAAAGGGCTTGTTGCTAAATCGTTCTTCTTCGCCAAGGACACCGCGGTCAAAGTCGTCAAATGCATCGCGAGCGTTTTCTATGAACCTCTTAAGTTTGATCGGGTCTTTGTAGCCATGACTCTTTTCGACTCCTGAAGACACGTCGACGCCCCACGGTGAAACTTGCGCAATTGCTGTTGCGACGTTTTCGGCGGCAAGACCTCCGGCGAGCAAAATACGAACCGACTGAGGCATTTCACCCAAAAGATCCAATTCATATGGCGTACCCGAACCTGGATTCGGTGCATCAACCAATATCAAATCGGTCAAATAACTATCGGCGTTCTTGGCTTCGACCGAACCCGCGACGACTGCTTTGACCACCCACTTAATATCAACCATCACTTCGGCAACATTCGCGGCCGACTCGTGACCATGAAGTTGAGCGCCAAACACGCCGGCTTCTCGTACCGTGTCGATTACACGCTGTGGGTGCTCGTCGCGAAACACCCCAACTGTCAGGACACTCTGTGGCAGACGTCGCACTATTTCTTTGACTCGTTGCGGCGCAACTTGTCGGGGTGAAGGTGCGAAGACGAAACCTAAGGCATCGGCGCCAAGAGCAACGGCAAGAAGCGCATCTTGCTCATTCGTAATACCGCAAATTTTGATGAACATTTAGACGCGCAATTCGCTGAGAGTTTTTGTGATATCAGCCGAAGTCACAAGGGTCTCACCAACAAGAATCGCATCATAACCAGCGTCACGCAATTGCTGAGCATCACTTCGGGTTCGTACTCCAGATTCTGCAACTCGCAGAACACCACTTGGGATCTTTGCCGCCATCCGCACTGCTCGCTTCTGATCGACTTCGAATGTTTTGAGGTCTCTTTGATTAACACCAACCAATTCGGATTCGATTTCGATGGCTATCTCTAATTCAGGTTCGTCGTGTATTTCAACCAAAACGTCGAGTCCCAACTCTTTTGCAAACTGATGAAAATCAAGAAGTTCAGATTTAGTGAGGGCGGCGACGATCAATAAAATGCAATCGGCGCCCATAATTTTTGCGTCGCAAATGTCTTGCAAAGAAACCGTGAAGTCTTTTCGCAAGACGGGCAACTCGGTCGCCTTTCGTGCATGCTGCAAATCTTCGACAGAACCACCAAAAAAGTCAGAATCGGTCAGAACCGAAATACAACTTGCACCGGCGCTTTGATAATCGCGCGCAATGAGATCTGGCTTCAAATCTTCACCAAGCACACCTCGCGATGGCGAACGACGTTTAATTTCTGCGATAACGGCCAATGAATCTTGAGAATCAACAGCCAAACGGTCAGCGAAACCTCGCGACGACCCAATTCGACGGGCCGTCTCGATTAATTCAGACAACGACCTCGCATCTTGCGACGCAACTTCGCGATGTTGTGCGAGAATCTTGTCGAGATACAAAAATTAAACTCCTTTGCCACCAATCGGCGTCAAGAATGAAAACTCGGGGGCTCCATCAACAAATGGTGCAAGGGACATTGACCAAGACTTAAACGCCTCAGACCCCATGTGCGCGTTTGCGGCTTCTTGGTCGGCGTATAACTCGTAGAACCAAACCGTGTTGGCGTCAACTGCATCGTGGTGAAAAACATAAAATCGTGTGCCGACCTCGCCTTTTGCAGTTTCAATGCCGGGCTTAACTGCGTCTGTCATTGCATCGCGTTGACCATCTTTGATCTTCAACTTAACTACAACTGCTACTTGCGACATTTTTTCTCCTCTATTTTGGTAAGAACAACTTTGGTGATTTCAACGAATAATTAAAAACCTAATCTTTGTGAAAACTCTTGCATCAAATCTGAAATCTTGACGCGATTTTGTGCCGTCGAATCTCGCTCGCGAATAGTAACCGAATCATCCTCGAGCGAATCAAAATCGATCGTCACACAAAACGGCGTACCGACCTCATCTTGACGACGATAGCGGCGACCAATTGCCTGTGTTTCATCGAAGTCGCACATGTATTTAGCACCAAGCATCGAATGGACCTTCTTGGCGAGAGGCATAAGAGTGTCTTTTTTCGATAACGGCAAAACGGCAATTTGAAACGGCGCCAACCTCGGATGCAAACGCAACACTGTGCGCGGTTCATCATTTACGACATCTTCGTCATATGCCGCCAACAAGAACGCGGCCATCGTGCGGTTTGCACCTGCGGCCGGCTCAACAACATATGGTACATATCGCTCGTTAGTTGTCTGGTCAAAATATTCGAGTTTCTGTCTTGAATGCTCGGCATGCTGCTTCAAATCAAAGTCTGTTCTCTGAGCAATACCTTCGAGTTCTCCCCATCCCCAAGGAAACAAGAACTCAATATCGCTCGTGCCAGCCGAGTAATGCGACAGTTCATCTTTTGCATGCTCACGAATGCGCAACATTTCTGTAGGGATGCCATGATCGACATACCACCGCATGCGTGAATTGCACCAATATTCGTACCATTGAGCGCTCTCAGCGGGCGGAATAAAAAACTCAAGTTCCATTTGCTCAAACTCTCTTGTTCTAAATATGAAATTTCCTGGTGTGATCTCGTTTCTAAAACTCTTGCCGACTTGCGCAATACCAAATGGAGGCTTTTTTCGACTCGTTTGCAAGACATTCGCGAAGTTTACGAACATGCCCTGAGCGGTCTCTGGTCGCAGATAGACCGTCGCACCTTCGCCTTCGACCGGTCCAGCATGCGTCTTGAACATCAAATTAAAAGCACGCGCGTCAGTGAATTCGCAGCCCTTCTTTGATTGAGGACAATCGCGGTCGTCAATTTGGTCTTGACGAAAGCGACGCTTGCAGATCGTGCAATCAACTAACGGGTCGCTGAAGTTACTCAAGTGGCCGCTTGCCTCGAAAACCTGTGGTGCGCCCAGAATTGCCGCGTCAATCAAAACGACATCGTCCCGTTGTTGCACCATCGTGCGAATCCACGCTTCTTTTACATTGCGCAACATCAGCGAACCCAACGGCCCGTAATCATACGAAGACCTAAAACCACCATAAATTTCGCCGCTTGGATAGACGAATCCACGACGCTTACAAAGGTTGACTACCTGATCTAAATCTTTAGCTGGCACCCGTTCAGACTATTACAAAAAACCGCGTGACTGCCGTCAAATTAATGAAACTAATGCTCTGGACGCTCAAACACCGCGACCGACTTCAGTCGACGCTCAAGGTGATGCTCCATACATCGTGTAGCAAGATCAGAAACCTCGCGAGTCGCGGCGCTCTCGGGTAAAGCAAGAGCCAAGTTCAATCGACCCCCAACAATGTCTTGCACAATCTTTATCGCACCATTAGAAATCGTTGCACCGCTTCGGCAACTTTGGCATTGTCCACCACCCCGAAATAAATCAAACGCGACAATGTTCTCACCTGGCGCGCCGCAACCAACACAGTCGTCGACATGGGCGCCAACTCCTTCAACAACGAGCAACTTGAAATAAAAAGCTGCAAGTACGAGTGCCGAGTCATTTTCAGATAACCACTGCAGTGCGCCAACCAACATCTTGTAAAGATGCGGAGTTGGCTCGCCATCCATACCTAATTGGTCGACGGCTTCGAGCATTGCGAGGCCACGTGTAAGTCGGTCGAGGTCGGTATACAAGCCTCTCGCACTTGTAACCAACTCGACTTGACTTACCGTGTCTAGTTCTTTGCCCCGACTCAACAAAACATCGACGTGACTAAGTGGCTCTAAACGAGCACCGAAGCGCGACGACATCTTGCGTACACCGTTAGCAACGGCCCTGACTTTGCCATGTTCTTCGCTCATCATCACGATGATGCGATCTGACTCGCGTAGATCATAGGTACGAAGAACGATCGCCTTGTCGCGATATAAACTCACGAGTCGACACCGCCAAAGCGCCGATCACGACGTTGAAAGTCTCCAATCGCCATTTGAATGTGCTCAACATCGCATTGCAACCAAGGAACATTCAGAAAAACGAGTTCGCTATAAGCGAGCTCCCACATCAACGATTCAGGCACCTGAGTTGGCGAGCCCAGAACCAAGACCAAGTCAGGTTCGCCCGAAGCTGGCGAAAGAAGCGTCGCTGCGAGTTTGTCTTCATCAATTTCTTGGCTGCTACTCAATTGTGCGACCGCGTTGACGAATCGTTCTTGTCCATTTGCACAAGTATCGACAACGACCACCAAACCGTGATCGGCGATGACAGAAACTCGATCACCTGATCGTTGGCCTCCAAAAACCGAAATTATTGCATTGCAAATTTCTGTGCGCTCAATGGCGCTGGCCTGACCAGAGTATGGATAAATCGAAAGCCAGCGAACCCCAACGCCACTAACAGATCGAACTAACGCATCAATCTGAACCTTCCATTGATCAGACGTGGTTTTCAGCCACTCAACCACGGTTCCCGCACACACCAAGATATGTGCCAAATCACCGTGCAGATCGCGAGACGCTTTAACCACGATGTCATTCTCTCACTTCCAGACAACTCACCTCGACAACCAGAGTTGTTAGCGTTGAGCAAATGATTTCGAAAACTCTTCATGTGGCTTGCATCATGGACGGCAACGGAAGATGGGCCCGTAAGCGGGGTTTGCCTCGTACCGCTGGGCACTCGGCAGGTGAAGAGGCTCTTGCCGACATTGTTCGTGCAGCATCAAAACGCGAGATCGCATATTTGACCGTGTTTGGTTTTTCAACCGAAAACTGGGTTCGCCCACGAGCCGAGGTTCGTCACATCCTTGGACTCCACAAAAAACTCTTTGGTCGCATCGCAGAGCTAAACGAAAACAATGTCCGCGTCAACTGGATAGGTAGACCGTTCGATGAGCCGGGCTCACGAACACCGCTTTATGTTCAGCGCGCAATACGCAAGGCGATCGACGACACGAAGTCAAATTCGGGCATGGTGCTGACGGTTGCATTCGACTATGGCTCGCGAAGCGAACTCACACGTGCGGCGAAGCTTCTGGTCAAAAGCGGGTGCGAACTAACACCTGCAAATCTTCAATCGCACCTTTACGACCAGTCGCTTCCCCCGGTCGACGTTCTGGTTCGCACTTCAGGCGAATCACGAATTTCAAATTTTTTGCTCTGGCAGATCAACGCAGCAAAGATCTATTTCACCGAACGACCCTGGCCAGATTTTGACGCAGTTGAACTCGACGCCGCGATAGCCCTTGTGACGAGCTAACCGAATAACCACCGCAACGACACTTAGATGCCTACAAACTCTGCTGATCAAGAAATTCTTGATGCACTAAGACGAGTCACCAACGAACTTACGAATGCCGAAGAGCGACAGGGGCAAGACGAAATGGCGATACTGGTCGGTCGTGCGTTGCGCAAGAATCGACATCTGATAGTGCAGGCTGGCACGGGCACGGGCAAAACGCTCGGATATTTGGTGCCATCGATTGTTTCAGGTCGACGAATTGTCGTGTCTACAGTAACCAAGGCATTGCAAGATCAACTTTCACAAAATGATCTGCCGCTGCTCGCCAAGTCGCTCAATCCGACGCGTGAAAGCGAACTCACTTGGACCGTACTCAAAGGACGCAACAACTATTTGTGTCGACAACGAATCGCAGAACTCGCTGATCGAGCGCAATCTCGACTCGAACTTGACGATCTTTCGGCCAAGACAAAGGCCGATGTCAGAAAACTATGCGAGTGGGCAGAAACCACGAATACGGGTGACGAAGGTGAACTTGATTGGCAACCACAACGCAATGCTTGGTCGATGGTCAGCGTGTCGAGCGAAGAATGCCCCGGAGCATCTCGATGTCCATTTGGCGAGAGTTGTTTCTCTGAGCGTGCACGCAATCAAAGCCAAACTTCTGACATTGTCATTGTCAATGGCTGGCTCTACGCATTGGACATCGTTACTGAAGGCACGATAATTGGCGAGCATGATGTCGTAATTTTCGACGAGGCTCATGAACTTGAAGATGTTGTGACCGACTCAGTCGGGCTCGCAATTTCGCCAAGTCGAATCACGACTATTGGTTCGGCGATGCGCTCGATAATCAGAGACGATGCCATGTCAGGGGGGTTTGCAAAAAGTGCTTCTAGATTGCGTGACGCCATCGTGCCGTTTTTGAACAAGCGGGTTGCCCTACCCCTCGAAAATGAATCTCGCGAGACACTGATCGAAGTGCGCGGTCGCGCGAGCGAGGTGCTCGAGTCGTTGCGAACGATTGTCACAAATGATGAGGCAGCAAAGCAGAGAAAACTTCGTGCACAATCATTGTGCACTCGATTTATCGAAGACCTTGACCTGGCGCTCACCGATCGCAACGGCTATGTCGCCTATATCGCGGGTTCTGCCGAGCGATGCTCTCTTGAGATGCGTCCGTTGAACGTAGGCGCGGCACTTCAAGAGTCGGTTTGGTCGCAGAGAACAGCGATTCTCACAAGTGCGACGATTCCGACGAATTTGCCCGAAAGACTTGGTCTACCGATCGAGAGTTTTGATTCATGCCATGTTGCGAGTCCATTTGATTATGAAAACAATTCACTTCTTTATTGCGCCGCTCATTTGCCAGACCCTGCACAAGGCATGCGGGACAAGGTCGTACATCGAGAAATTGAAGAATTGATCAACGCGGCCGGAGGCAGAACTCTCGCGTTGTTCACGAGTTATGCGCGACTCAATGCCGCCTACGAAGAGCTCGAGCGCAAACTTGATTTCAAAGTTCTCAAGCAAGACGACTTGCCGAAAATGGAACTGCTACGAAAATTTGCCGAAAGCGAGGCAACATGCCTCTTCGCGACTCAAAGCTTCTTTCAAGGAGTAGACGTACCTGGCCAAACGCTAAGTCTCGTGATAATTGATCGCCTTCCGTTTCCGGTGCCTACAGATCCGTTGATGAGCGCACGTCGCGACGCTTATGGCAAATCGGCATTTACTGCCATAGACATACCAATTGCGGCAACCAAGTTGGCTCAGGCTGCCGGTCGTCTAATTCGCACTCAAACAGACATGGGTGTTGTCGCCATTCTCGACCCAAGACTCGTGACGAAGGGCTACGGCAAATCAATTGTCGGAATGTTGCCGCCTATGGAGTTCACATCGAAACCAGAAAGAGCGAAAGAATTCTTGGCTCACGCAGTCAAGAGTCGGTAGCCCATACCTCTCACCGTCACAACAATTTGCGGTTCATCAGGCACATCTTCAATTTTTAATCGAAGTCGCCTGATGTGCGCATCAACCAAGCGACTATCACCAAGATATTCGTATCCCCAGACGAGTTCGAGCAATTGATCGCGCGACAAGACTTTGTTTGCATTCTCGATGAAAACGTGCAACAGACGATATTCGGTCTTCGTCAGCGGAATCTCGGCGTCATTTTTCAGCACAACACCTTGATCGCTTCGAATTTCAATGTCGCGCACTTTGAATCGATCGAGACTTGACGAGTTGACCGACATTTGCGTTGTGCGTCTTAGCGCGGCTCTGATGCGTGCGGCGAGTTCTTTTGCAACGACTGGTTTTGTCACGTAATCATCGGCGCCCGCCTCTAGACCAGCAACCAAATCATGGGTGTCTGTTTGTGCAGTGACCATGATTATCGGTACAAGACTCTTGCGACGAAGATCGCGACAAACATCAAAGCCAGACATATCGGGCAATCGCAAATCAAGTAACACCAGATCAACCACTTCAGACGAAAAGATTTTCAATCCAGAATCACCATCAATGGCCTCGAGAACTTTATATCCCTCATCTTCAAGCGCGAGTCTTAATGCGGCGCGAATGTCGCGATCGTCTTCAATGAATAGCAAGGTCTGCACGATTCTCTATTCTGCCCCGAAGTTCGATTTTGTTACCAGAATGTCACAGATTTATCGGGGTTCCGTCAAACAAGCCGAGCAATATTGAGATGTCACACCGGCGGGATGCCATGCTCCCCCTTGGCTCCCGCCGGTGGGGGTTGGCGAAATTCCCGCAATGCTTAAGGTGTGCAGGTCAATTCAGCAACTGACGAGTCGAATATAAATTGGCCCTCCGCCCAAATCGCCCGAATAAAAAACAGCATTGATGGGTTGCGTGGCCTAAGAGGTCGCATGTTGCTTTACTTCAGCATCAGCGCATTTGCCGCCGCAGTTTCGTTGAGCATCGTTACCTACGCCTCGACACGTGCATATCTGCTTGATCAACGATCTGAACTCGCGACAAGTCAAGCAATCAACAATGCTCAGTTGTTGCGCACACTTGTTGGTGTCAGCCCTCAAGACGCAGGCGACATCGTCACAAACATTCGCACCGAAAAAGGCGGTTATGCGGTTCTGCACTTGGTCGCCGCCGAATCATTTTTCGCACAAGAACCGCTGCGGTTCACCCAATCAAACCTGCCGAGCGAACTTTTGGCAAAGACTTTGGCTGGGCAAAGTTCTCGACAGAGGTTTGAGTTCAATGGCGAACCATACGAAGCCCTCGGCATCTCAATCGCAGCGATATCGGGACATTATTTCGAGGCGTTTCCGTTGACAGACGTTGAACGAACACTCAATACAATTCGCACCACTCTCACATTCGGCATTATCTTGATCACGATCGCCGGAGGTATTTTTGGTTTTTCTAGCAGCAACAGTGTTTTACGACCATTGCGCCGAGTTGCAACCGTCGCCACCGATATCGCATCGGGTGGTCTTGATGCGCGGCTCGAAGATGAACGAGACCCCGAACTCGCAAGACTTGCGAATTCATTCAACAACATGGTTGATGCCGTGCAAACTCGCATTCAGAGAGAAACCAGATTCGCCAGCGATGTCAGCCATGAACTGAGATCTCCGATCACGGCTCTCGCCGCTGCCGTCGAAGTTTTGCAGGGCCGACGCGACGACCTCAGCGACCGCAACAAGCAAGCATTCGACATTATTGCTGGCCAAGTGCAGCGTTTCGACCGTACCGTGCTCGATTTGCTCGAACTCTCGCGCCTCGACGCAGGTGCGGGCAAATCTCAAGAAGAGAACGTGAATCTCGCTGACTTGGTCAAGCGAGTCGCACAACGACACGGCTTTGGTGAAGTCGCTTTTGCCTCAACGGTTGATTCGAGCGACTCAACCGTTCTTGATAAGCGACGCATTGAGCGGATCGTGTTGAACCTGCTTGAAAACGCCCGCGACCACGCAGGCGGAGCGACCGCTTTATCAGTGATCGGCGGTCAAAACGAATTTCGCATCTGCGTAGACGATGCTGGCGCAGGCGTCGCCGAAAGCGAGCGAGAACGAATTTTCGATCGCTTTGCGCGTGGAACGGCGTCGCGTAACAGCACCGGAAGCGGTCTCGGTTTGGCAATTGTGCAAGAGCACGCACGCGCCCTCGGCGGCAAAACTTGGGTCGAGACAAATAGCAATGGCGGGGCCAGATTCGTTGTGACCGTCAAACGAAATTCGTCAAGTGATGCGAGCAAAGGCGACTCATGAGGCGCACAATCGGCGTTGTCTTGCTTTTGGTCACTAGCAGTTGTGGCGTGCCGAGTAGCAGCAATGTCGAAAATCTCTCGCAATCAGAACTGCCACTCGAACTCGGCGAACAAACTACGACAACTTCGACGTCTACGACAGTTGTTGCGGGCACTTCTGCGAAAGACACAGCATCATCATTGGTTGAAGTGGTTTCAGAGCCCGTTGAACTTTATTACATCAGCGCAAATCGTGTCGTGGCCACAATTCAATCAATCGTCAGCCCAGCCACCACCTCGCAAGTTTTGGCGGCATTGGTCGCCGGGCCGCCATCAGGCGACAACGGATTTGGTTTGCGCAGCGCCCTGCCGACATCGCTAAACGCCACGATTCAGATCTCTAAAGGAATCGCGCAAATCGATACCAACGCACAATTCTTGAGTGAACTCTCTCCGATTGATCAACGACTAGCGATTGCGCAATTGGTGTTGACATTTACTCGACGACCCGGGGTCGGACAGGTTGTGTTTACCGTTGATGGACAAAACGTTGCCGTGCCACGTGGACGCGGAGACCTGGCAAAACCTGGAACTACCGTAAGTTTCGACGACTACTCGTCTCTACTTGTCGCCCTTGCCGGCTAACAACTCGAACTAGTAGCCGAGGCGTTCGACGCGGTCGGCACGATGTTGCCAGTCTTTGTCGACAACTACAAAGAGTTCTAAGAACGCGCCATCGGGCATTTGTTTGCGAACTTCGGTGCCAACCGACTTGAGAACACTGCCTGATTTGCCGATGACCATGCCTTTTTGGCTTTCGCGCTCGACAACTATTTCGCAGCGAACCCGCGGCCACTCCCATTCGGTGACACGCGTGGCAATCGAATAAGGCAATTCGTCTCGGGTGACTAACAGCAACTGTTCGCGCACAAGTTCGGCAACCCACTGGGCTTGCGGCGTTTCAGATGTCATCTCTGGTGGATACATCGCTTGACCAATTGGTGCGCGTTTGACTAATTCGGCGACCAACTGCTCGACACCCTCGCCAGTTTTTGCCGACACCGGAAAATACTCGGCGGCGCCCAAAGACGAAATCGAGCTCAATTGAGCAAGAAGTTTGGCCGGCGAAACAGCATCGATTTTGTTGATCACAACGATTGCTTTTCGAACGTCAAGTTGCTCGCTCACCCACTTGTCACCTGTGCCGAATGTTTGCGTCGCATCTATCAACAGACAAACGATGTCAACATCACGCATCGACTCGAGAGCAGTCGCATTGACTCGTTCACCGAGCGCTGTCGTAGCTTTATGAAGACCAGGCGTATCGACAAATACCAATTGAGCGTCGCCCTTGTTCAAAATGCCACGAACGCGAGTTCGTGTTGTTTGTGGCTTGTTCGAGACGATGCTCACCTTCTTGCCGATCAAAGCGTTTAGCAACGTCGACTTTCCGACATTCGGTCGTCCGACCAAAGAAATAAAGGCGCTACGCACGACTGAAGGCTACCGATTAAGACCGCGACGATCTGCCACAATTGAATAATGCTAAGTATTGATTGGCGCAAATGGTTTGACCGCATGCAACCACAGACTCTGCAAATTGCGGCGATGTTGCTTTATCTGAACGGATTTTTTGCATTGATAAGCGTTATCGACTCGACCGATTATTTGGGTTATATTCGCAACCGATTTGGCGTAGGTCTGATCGTTGGCCTTTTAGTGGTCGCACTGCATGCACTGTCGGGATTGTTCATGGCAAACGACTTAAAATTGGGTTACAAGTTCGCGATCGCAGCGGCTTTTTCGCCATTCGTCTTACGCTTCTGGGCTTATTCAGACCTCGAGAACACCAGCGGCATTGCGTCTTCGCTTTATCGCAAGTTGAGTGGCGGAAGCACCCTGAGTTTGATTTTCGAGATCGCCTTGTGTGCGCTGATTCTGCATCCCCAAAGTCGAAGCCACCAAAAAATTTGGTATCGCTAATTCAGTTCGTCGTGGCGACCGAATGCCTGCCACACTTGGTTCATGGCAAAACTCATAATTAAAAGTATCGATGAACTAAAAAGCCAAGTGGGCAACCATCTTGGCTACTCCGATTATCTGACGATCACCCAAGAGCAAGTTAACTTGTTCGCTGATGCGACGGGCGATCATCAATGGATCCACATCGACGTCGAACGAGCAAAGGCGGGCCCATTTGGTGGACCAATCGCCCACGGATATTTGACTCTCTCGCTTGGTCCAGTTTTCTTGCCACAGATATTCGGGGTCGAAGGTGTGGCAATGGGCGTCAACTACGGCACAAACAAAGTTCGATTTCCGTCGCCGGTGCCTGTCGGTTCGAAACTTCGTGCCGGCGTCAAACTCTTGAACGTTGAAGATGTAGCTGGTGGCGTGCAAGTAACACTCGAAACAACTTTCGAATGCGAGGGCGCAAAGAAACCCTCTTGCGTGGCTGAAGTTGTTTTTCGCTACTACCTATAACCGCGGGTGGTTCATCTGAAGTTGTTCATCACTTCGGCAAACAATTCAACAGTTTCTGAACTCGGGTAGTCGGCGCACCACGGTATAAAACCGCTACAACCGAGATCGATATATTTTTGAACTTTCTCAGTGACCTGCTCGACGGTACCGACGAGATTGTTTTTCTGCCACTCGTCAACCGGATCTGCGCGCAAACTCAATGAGCCTGCCGCTTTGATCTCTTTTTCAGTTCGACGAATAAAAACGTCCGGAGACCATGTCTTGCGAATCGCTGATTCGTCACGACCGACTGCCGCACAATGACCTTTCAAAATTTCTCGTTTACGAGCGAACTCTTCAGGGCTGCCACCAAAATTTGAGCAATCGGCATAGCGGGCGACGACTCTGAGCGTCAGTTGTTCTCCGCCACCACCGATCCAAATTGGTGGGTGTGGTTTTTGAAGTGGTTTTGGATCACAATTGCCGCGCACCAGGTTGTAATACCTTCCCGAGTAATTGGTCTCTTCTTGAGTCCACATTGAACGAACGATTTCAACACACTCGCGCAACATTGCGATTCGTACCTTGGGCTCAGGAAAGTCGTAGCCATAGCCACGACATTCGTTTTCATACCAGCCGGCGCCGATACCCCAATCAAGTCGACCCCCAGAAATCACATCAAGTGTCGAGGTGATCTTTGCCAACAAACTTGGTTCGCGATATAGGTTGCAACCCACCATCTGACCGAGTCTGATTTTTGTGGTGCGCTGACTGATAGCGGCCATCACGGTCCAGCATTCAAATACCGCCTCATGAGCGGGACGCGGCACATTATGAAAGTGGTCGTATACCCAAACCGAATCGAATCCGAGTTTTTCGGCCAACTGTGCAATTTCGACGGCCTTGTTCCATTTTGCTACCGGGTCGGCGATCGACACTAGTTCCATCTTCCAACCTTGTGGAATAAAAACTCCGAAGGTCGTGTCGGTTTTGCTGATCATAATGGAAGATCTCCTGTCGCTGATTTTGTCGAGCCATGATCTTTGAAAGCCGCGATCGTGCGTTGAGCAATTCGCATCTGATGAATTTCGTCGGCGCCATCGGCGAAACGACTCCAACGTGCTTGCTGCAACATATGGGCAAGCGGGGTGTCTGTTGAGTAGCCGAGTGCGCCGTGTACTTGAATCGCCCGATCGATGATTCTCCACAAACTGTTGGCGACAAAGTGTTTTGCCATTGAAACTTCTGACGTGAAACTCTGACCGTTCTCGATTTTGTATGCGGCGTGCAACACCATAAGTTTGCACTGATAAAGCTCCATTGACGAGTCGGCGATCAACCACTGAATACCCTGCTTTTCGGCCAGAATCGAACCATGCGAATAGCGTTTCAAAGCACGATCGACCATCATGTCAAGTGCGATCTCAGCCTGACCGATCCAACGCATGCAATGGGCTAAGCGAGCGGGTCCGAGTCGATATTGACCAAGCAAATGACCTTGACCACGACCACCCAACATATTTTTTGCGGGAACGCGAAGGTCTTCAATCAAAATTTCGCAATGATTGTGACCACCTGACATCGTCTCGACGTCGCGTACGATATTAAAACCTTCGCTCGGTATGTCAACGATGAAACACGAGTTTGCTGCCTGAGGTAAATCAGGATTATCTTCGGTGCGCGCAACCAACAATGCAAATTGAGCACCTCGCGCACCCGAAATAAACCACTTGTGTCCGTTGATCACCCACTCGTCACCATCTTGGTAGGCCTGGGTTTTAATCAAAGTTGGGTCGCTACCAGCGACTTCGGGTTCGGTCATCGCAAAGCAACTTCGCGACGTTCCCTCACAAAGTGGTCGTAGATATTTTTCTTTCTGCTCGTCAGTTGCCCAATGCAAAAGCGTGTGTTGGTTGCCCTCGTCAGGCGCTTGGGCATTCAAGACAAATGGACCGATGCTTACTTTCGCCGCTTCAGCAGACACCGCAGCCATGGCAGTTGGACCAAGACCCATACCACCCCATTCGGCGGGCATATGCGGCAACCACAGATTCCAATGATCTCGAGCTCGACCTCGCAACTTGACAATTGCGCGAACTACTTGAGAGCGGTCTTTTTGATCGATCGAATCCCATTGAGGGCGAACTTCGGTATCCATAAATTCGCGCACCTTGATACGAACGCTTTCAACTTCGGGCGAGAACGAAAAATCAATCACGGCAGGTATCTCCTCTGCTCAGTTTGACAGAAATGTGTCACAAAACTGTTACTCACCATGCCAATGCCGTTGTCCCGTAGCCTGAAACACGTGGCAGATACAACGCAAAAGCGCAAGAAATGGGATCGCAACGATCTGCCAAATGGTGTCGAAAAAGTCGAGGCTGTGCGTGAGATGTTCGATGCGATTGCCCCAAGATACGACTTCGTAAATCGACTTATGACCTTCAGATTAGATACGCGATGGCGAAAGAAAACCGTTGCAGCACTCAACTTACCGAGGGGCTCTCGCGTACTCGATCTCGCTAGCGGCACGGGTGACCTTTGTATCGAACTCAAACGAAACGGCTATCAACCCATATCAATGGATCTGTCATACGGCATGTTGAGTGCCGATAGAAGCGGGGCGCCACGAACCCAGGTTGACATCTTGAGATTACCGATACCTAACTCATGCGTCGACGGCATTACATGTGGCTTCGCACTACGCAATCTCGAGAACCTGCAGATGTTTTTCATCGAACTTGCTCGCGCAACTCGTCGTGGTGGACGCATCGCTCTTCTCGATGTTGGTGTGCCGACGAATCCATTCATTCGGTTCGGCAACAAAATCTATTTCGGTCGTATCGTTCCAATTATTGGTGGACTGCTATCTGATCGAGCCGCATACAAATATTTGCCACGAAGCGTCGCATATCTACCCAAGCCAGATGCGCTGATTACGATGCTCAAACAATGTGGCTTCTCGGACGCCGAGCACAAAAATTTATCAGGCGGCTTGACTCAGTTAATTGTCGCGACTCGAAATTGATGAGATCAACTACTCGAAAACTCTCGACGGTCACTGACCAAACTATTGATTTGAACGACTTCGCCGGCGATGACGGCTATCTATTCGTTCGTGACGGTGTCGGTATTGCTGGTCGCGGTGTAGCCCTGCGAGCCGGGCGCGACCATGTCGAATCAAGACTGAGAGCAATCATTGACGACAACCAGAGTGGCATTTCGGGCGCCGGCCCGATAGCAATTGGCTGCATTCCCTTCATCAGTAGCGACCCACACGAATTCGTTATTCCACGCGTACTGATCGGCAAGACTGCCGACGGACAGCAATGGTGCACAACAATTGATGATTCGACCATTGAGTTCGAAACGATTTCAGAGCAACGAAATTTCGCAGCCACGTTTTCGGTCAAGCAAGGTGTTGCTGTTGCTCACTATTTAGATGCCGTGCGGTCGACCGCACAGGCGGTGCGTGAAAAGAAACTAGATAAAGCGGTTATCGCCCGTGATATTTTTGTGACCACTGATCAAAAATTCGACGTACGTGCAATTTTGCAGCGTCTAAAAACTTCGTTCGGTTCGAGCTATCGATATTCGTTCGACGGTTTCGTCGGCGCATCACCTGAATTGCTGGTCAACGTCAGCGGCAGTCAAGTATCAAGTCACCCATTAGCCGGCACCGCACCTCGAACGGGGAATCCAGCAACAGACAAGAAAATAGCGAACGAATTGGTCGCCAGTACTAAAAATCAACTCGAGCATCGCATCGTTATCGACATGGTTCACGACACTCTTTTGCCGTGGTGTTCGTTTCTCGATTGGCAACCCGAACCTTCAATTGTTGCGGTTGCAAACGTTCAACATCTTGGTACCGAAATATCTGGCCAATTGAGTGAACCACGCCCCAGTGTCCTTGATCTTGCATATGCACTCTCACCCACACCCGCACTTGGCGGCGCACCAAAGCAGGCAGCTCTTGATCAAATTGCAAAAGTCGAGGGCATGAATCGTGGACGCTATGGCGGGGCAATCGGATATTTCAATCAAAGCGGCGAAGGTACTTTTGCGGTTGCAATTCGTTGTGCTGAGTTCGACCCTGAGCGAACCACTGCCCGACTGTTTGCGGGCGGTGGCATAGTTGGTGATAGCGAACCGATGAGCGAGTTGGCCGAGACACAGGCCAAGTTTCAAGCGATGTTGGCGGCGCTGATTCGGCCGTAAAGTTCTAACGAAGATTCAATTTTTAGTGCAACTGCGCAGAAACCATTTGATTTATGCGCTCGTGAACCTTGACGTTTTCTTGCCGATCAGTGACGACTCTGGCCAACCAAGGGCCTCGCTGTGCCAACACTTCTTCTAGTTCTTTAAGATTGTTTATCTCGTGAAACGCAACTTTGTGGGCCTGCGCAAGCAATGAAATATCAGCCGTGTGCGGAGTGCCGAAAATCGTCTCGAAAACACCTGGGTCTAACGCTTGGGCTTGAGGAAGAAAAGAAAAAATACCCCCACCGTTGTTGTCAACAACGACGATTCGCAGATCAATATTTCGGTTTGTCAAGTTCAGCAAGCCATTTACATCGTGCAAAAGGGCAATGTCGCCGATCAACAGGGTCGTGGTCTGACCAGATGCCAGCGCAACCCCAACCGCCGTCGAGACGACACCGTCAATGCCATTGGCACCACGATTTGCGTGAACCCTCAGCCCATGGCGGGGTGCGCCGAACCATTCAACATCGCGTATCGGCATCGAACTTGAAACGAATAAGTGCGACGCCTCGGGAAGGCCGGCGTAAATTGCTCGAGCAATCGCTGGCTCTGTAATTCTCTTCTCGTCAGCGAGAGCAGCATTTATCGATTTCTGGGCCGAATCTTCTGCGCTCGCCCATTGTTTCAACCATGAACCATCACCAAAAGTTGCAGACGAGTTCAATTTAAGAGTCGCGTTGATGATTTGTTCACAAATTTCATCAATTTCACCGACAAGATGCATCGAGCAACGTTGATCTGGGTCGGCAAGACTTTGCGACGTGGTAAGCACAATTTGCTGTGCACCCGAACTTGACAACCAAGAATTAACGACCTTTGACGCGGGCAGGGCGCCTATACGCAGAATAATTTCTGGTCGCATTTTCTCTGCAAACTTTTCGTTGCGCAAAATCGAATCTGCGGCAGCAACTACGACATCGTTTGGAACGCGGGTACCGCTTCGCGGATCGGCTAACAGTGGCCAACGCAAAGCGCTTGCGAGATTCAACACCAAGTCTGGACGAAAATTTTCGGGTCCAACGACTAACAGTCCTCGCTTTGATTCAAGTGCACGGAGAAGTTTTCGCTTGTTTCGGTTCGTGAAACGCGGAACCTCTTTGGCGATTGTCGCCGAGCGCTGATCGCGTTGTGGAAGTGACGAAACGGTGCCCAACAAAGGTTCACGAAATCGCATGTTTAGATGAACCGGACCTTGAACTTGTCCGAGACTCGTCGCAAAAAGTTCGCGAGCAAGATCACGCCAAACATGGCTGTCTTTATCGTCAGCAACTTCGGCATTGACGAATTTTCGAACCGCAACTCCGTAGAGATTTCGTTGATCAATAGTTTGAGGTGCACCGACCCCCTGTAATTCAGCCGGACGATCTGCGGTGCAAATCAAGATCGGCACCTCGGCGTGGTGTGCTTCGACAACAGCGGGATGAAATTCAACTGCCGCCGTGCCTGACGAGCAAACCAAAATCGCGGGTACACCCGACATCTTGGCAATGCCCAAAGCGGCGAATGCGGCACTTCGTTCGTCGTGAAAAATATGCAGTAAAATCTCTGGTCGAGTTGCGATCGCGAGAGCAATGGGCGTAGACCTCGAGCCCGGCGATACAACTGCATGGCGTACCCCACAGTGCAACCATTCATCGACCAAAGTGGCGCAGAATGTTGCAGTGGTCGCCGCCGAAGAAGCCATGCCTCTATCGTGGCAGCAATGAGTGCAAAAAGTTCGAACCTTGTGGCAAATCGCACAAGTGTCCGTTCGGTTAGCGTCATCTGATGCTTGCATTCGCCAAGACTGGTCGAGGTGAACGTGTTGTTTTGGTGCATGGCTTCACCCAGACACGCGAGACCTGGGCCAAGACAGTCGCAGAACTCAATCAGACCCATGAGGTGATCGCGATTGATGCGCCGAATCACGGTGAATCAAGCGACATATCTTTGAATCTTGAATCAGGCGCAAAGGCAATCGGCGAAGTTGGTGGAAGGGCGACCTACCTTGGTTATTCGCTTGGTGCAAGATTCTGTTTGACGCTCGCGCTCGCCGAACCACAAAATGTTGCCCGACTGGTTTTGGTTAGCGCGACAGCCGGCATCGAAGACAAGCAGTCACGCCTGGATCGAATCAAGAGTGACGAGGCGCTCGCGACCAAAATCGAGCAAGACGGAATTGAAAAGTTCGTCGACAGTTGGCTGTCATTGCCACTATTCAGAGGCCTAAGTGCCAAAACCAACCAGCGAGATATGAGACTGAAAAATTCAACTATCGGGTTGAGTTCAAGCCTTCGACTATGCGGAGCGGGACGACAACAACCGACATGGTCGCGGTTGAGAGAGTTGACGATGCCTGTGCTGGTAATAGCAGGCACCAACGATCAAAAGTATTTGGCGTTGGCTAAAAGATTAGTTTCTGAAATTGGCAACAACGCAGAACTAGTCGAGATAAAAAACTCCGGCCATACCCCACACCTTGAGCAGCCTGAAATTTTTTTGACCCACTTGAAGAAATTTCTGTCGTCGACTTAACTACTCAACCGACGATCAAACCAACGCTCAACGCTACGGCCACCAATATTTGTACACGACCGGTCAACACCAAAACCTCGACAAGTTCTTTGCCAGTTGCACCGTTTGCTACACGTTTAATTGGCTTGATGGCCGCAACTAAACCAAGCATGCCAATCGCCGCGCTTCTGTGAGAAGTTGAAACGAGAATAATTGCGATTGCGGCAACGAAGAAAAGTGAAACATAGAACTTTCTTGCTCGTCTTTCACCCAGCCTCACAGCAAGTGTGCGTTTGTTGGCGATTGTGTCACCTTCGATATCGCGTAAATTATTGACGGCCAAAAGTGCGCAAGCCAAACAGCCAACAGCAACAGAAGCCAAGAAACTAACCATCGTGATTTCTTGTGCAACAACAAAAGTTGTGCCCGTGATCGCAACGACACCAAAAAAAATGAATACAAACACCTCACCAAGACCCAGATACCCATACGGGTTAGTTCCGCCTGTGTAAAACCAGCCGGCCAAAAAACACGCAATACCCACGAGCAGCAACCACCACGAAGCACTTGCCGCGAGGATCAAACCGAACACTGCGGCGACGCCGAACGCATAGAAAGTTGCACGCTTGACGGCAGCCGGGCTTTTAGAACCCGACCCAACGAGTCGTAATGGGCCAACTCGATCTTTGTCGGTGCCGCGAACGCCGTCTGAATAGTCGTTTGCGTAATTAACCGCAACTTGAAGTGCCAAACTAACGATCAAAGCGAAGAATGCGTTCGACCAATTTTCTTTTGTGGTCTCAACAACATTCGCACACGCAGCCCCAACAGCGACTGGTGCGACCGCGGCGGGCAAAGTCTTTGGACGCGCACCCAGTATCCACAAATTGATCGAGTCGCGCACGGCTCTAACTTAACAACAAAACATCTACGCTGAAATGGTGCGTGAACTGGTAGCCATTGATATGCCGGCAGGCGAAGAGTTCGTGGTTGCGCTGCAAAAAATTTGGGATTCTGGTGACGCGGCACTGCCCCTAGACCAACGTTTGCCGATTATCGCACGCAAAGATTTGCTGACATCGTTCAAGGCTTCGAGGGTTGTCGGTCGAGACGGACAAGTGTCGAAACTAAATGACTCACAACCCGTCGAAACAGACGATGCGCTAGTGATCGCAACCTCTGGTTCGACAGGTAGACCAAAAGGTGTTGTACACACCCACAAATCAATCGATTCGGCTATTAGGTCGACGGGTAGCCGACTTGATTGCACCAATAGCGATCACTGGTTGGCGTGTATCTCTCTGGCTCACGTTGGCGGTTTATCGGTTGTCTTGCGAGCGTTGCATTTTGGTTCGAAACTAACAATCGCTCAGCGTGCAGACAGCGCGACGATCAACTCGGCGCTTAATGACGGCGCAAATTTGACTTCGCTGGTGCCGACGGTTTTACGATCAGTCGATATAACCAGATTCAAAACCGTGTTAGTTGGTGGCTCGCAAACATTTGACAAATTGCCGAATAACGCAATTGCAACCTATGGCTTGACCGAGACGATGGGCGGGGTCATTTATGACGGACGACCACTTGTCGGAGTCGAAATGAGGCTTGGCGCCGAATCAGAAATTGAATTGCGCTGCGACAGTCTGTTTCGCTGCTATCGAGATGGTTTTGATCCAAAATCGGTCGACGGATGGTTTATGACCGGTGATCTCGGAGAAATTTATAACGGGCAACTTAAAATCTTGGGTCGCAAAGACGATTTAATAAACACGGGTGGCTATAAAGTTTGGCCAAACACTGTCGAAAAATCGATTCGGCAACTCGATGTAATTCAAGATGTGGTGGTCGCGGGCACACCAGACAAAAAATGGGGTCAAGCAGTGACTGCGTGGGTCGTACTTCGACCTGATGTCAAGAAATTCGATCTTGATATCTTGCGAGCACATGTGCGAGACTCGCAACCCGATTATTGTGCGCCGCAAAAACTATTCATTGTCAATCAAATACCACGATCGAGCCTTGGCAAAGTCTTAATGAGCGAGCTTTTAATTCATCATGACTAGCAACGAAGTTCATTCACACGACCAGAAGCCAAATCTGCCGAGCTCATACTGGAGACTTTTCGCATCGTCAACGATCTCAAATCTGGGCGACGGAATGGTCGTTGCCGCTGCACCGCTTCTCGCGATATCACTGACTGAAGACACCCGATTGATCGCCGCAATTAGTTTTGCTGCAATGTTGCCGTGGCTCGTGCTGTCGTTGCCCGCTGGGGTTTACCTCGACAGACATGATCGCCAGAAGATAATGTTTCGCGCGAACTTGGTTCGGTGCTTGATTTTCAGCATCATCGCTATCGGAGCCGCGTCAAACTGGCTGAATATTTACCACCTCATCTTGGCGGCCGCGATTGGTGGAGTGTGCGAATTGTTTTTTGATATGAGTTCACAGGCGATTTTGCCAGCCATCGTGGACGAGAAATCACTCGAATTAGCCAATAGTCGACTGTTTATTTCTCAAATTATCACCAATGGTTTTATTGGTCTTCCATTCGGAGCATGGATTTTTGTGCTAGCCGTTTATGCCCCGTTTGGAGTCAATGCAGTGGCTCTTCTTCTGGCTGCGTTGCTGATTAAGTCAATTGCCATGAAAACCAAATTGAGCAGCGATAAGTCTAAGAATTCGTTTAAAACTGATCTTAAAGAAGGTCTGACTTGGTTGTGGGGCCACGACTTGCTGCGCACTTTGGCAATCATGCTCGGCGTGGCGAACATGTGTGGCATGTTCGCCCAAGCAGTGTTCGTTAAATTTGCACGCGATGAACTCGGACTTGGCGCTCGTGGATTCGGTATTTTGCTCGCTGCCATTTCGATTGGTTCGATTCTCGGTGGCCTGATTGGTGAAAAGGTCAGCAACAAACTCGGCGCCACCACGGCAATAATTCTCGCCTACGTAATTTTTGGCATGTCAGATGTCGTGCCGGGTGTGTTTCCTGAAATTTGGGCCGTCGCAATCAGCGGAATCGTTATGTCAATCGCAGGAACAACTTGGAATGTGATCACCGTGAGCATGCGTCAAAGGCTTATTCCCACCGAGTTGTTCGGCCGCGTCAATAGCGTCTATCGATTCATTGGCACCGGCAGCACGGCCATTGGCGCGCTTATCGGTGGGCAAATTGCATTTACATTCGGTTTGCGAGCGACATATCTAGCGTCGGGTCTGGTATTGCTCGCAGCACTCATAACGCTTGGACCAGTCTTTTTGAAGGCGGCGAAAATTTACATCGTGCCCGAGCGCACCCCTGCACCACCGTCTATCACATAAGTTTCTCCGGTGATCCAAGACGCGAGATCTGAGCACAGAAATAGCGCCAAGTTGGCGATGTCTTGAGGTTCACCAAGTCGCTTCGTTGGTAGCGCTGCAGCGAGTCTCTCGCCAACGTTTTCAATCAGTACCGACGCAAAAAGCGTTTTGACTAAACCTGGTGCGATGCCCACGACTCTGGTTCTTCCTAATTCGCATGCCAACTGACTCGTCAGATGGATCACAGCTGCTTTAGTCAAGTTGTAGACCCCAAGACCTTGCTCTGCTCGCAAACCACCAACTGAGGCGATGTTCAAAATGACGCCTGGGTTTTTCTGCATTGACGCGTTGAACACCGCTTGACTCCAGAACAGTGGGCCTTTCAAGTTGACTTGAAAAGTTTTGTCGAATTGCGCCGAATCGACACCAAGTGTCGCACCGTAATAAGGGTTTGTTGCCGCGTTATTCACCAAGATGTCGATCTTGCCAAAACGCTTCATCGTCGCGTCGACACATTCGTGCGCTTGATCGATGTCACCTGCATTGGCGGCGAAAACCGCGGTCTCGCCATCGAGTTCTTTCGCTGCGGCTTGTAGGGCGTCAATTTTTCGCGAGGTAAGCATCACTTGCGCACCTGCGTCGACAAAAGATTTTGCGATCGCCTTACCGATACCCCGTGACGCACCTGTGACGATTGCAGTTTTTCCGCGAAGCGAGATCTCCATGAACTGAGACTAATTGTTTTTCACAGGCGAAATTCGAATGACTTGAATGCGCCGACCATCGAGCTCTTCGACGCGAAATACCTTTTGGTCGAGAGTTACCGACTCGCCAACTTCGGGCACATGACCAAGCTCACCGAACACCAAGCCGCCGATCGTGTCGTAATCAATCGTGCTGATTTCAGATTCAAGAATTTCATTGAGTTTGTCTATGGTCGTTACGCCAGCGACTAGCAAGTCGCCGTTTGGTTGTCGTTGCACCGAGGTGTCGTCTTCGTCGTGCTCATCGCCAATTTCGCCCACCAATTCTTCGAGACAGTCTTCAAGCGTCACGAGGCCAGCAAGCAAGCCATACTCATCAGCGACCATCGCCAAGTGAAACTTCTCTTGCTGCATTTGTCGCATCAAGTCTGCAACGGGCTTCATTTCGGGCACAACTTCGACTGTGTGCAGAGCAGTTTTAATAGATTCAGACCCGCGACCCGCTCTCTCGGCGGCGATCAGATCTTTGGCATAAACGACACCCACGAGATCGTCTTGATCGTCATCGTCGGCTCGCAACACTGGCAGACGACTTAATTGATGCTCGACGATGATGTCGATCGCCTGAGAAATGATCAAGTCATCGTTGATCGTAACCACATCAGGTCGCGGCACCATTATCTCTCGAACAACGGTGTCGCCGAACTCAATTACAGACTCAATGAGTTCGCGTTCTTCGTGCTCAATCACTGCGTCTTGGGCAGCAGCTTCGACAATGCCGAGAAACTCTTGTTCGCTGATGAACGGACCTGCGGCCAAACCCTTGCCTCGAACAATTGCATTCGTAAGTTTGATGAGACCCTGCGACATGACGCGCAATGGATAAAAACTCGTCAGCGCATGCACCGGCACCGCAGTTATCGTTGCGCCACGCACGGGGTGAATGAGACCGTAAGTCTTGGGTACGGCTTCAGCCAATACAAAAAACACGACGACATTGAGCGTCACCCCGATCGCAACACCAGGTGCGCCGAAAAGCCGACCTGCAACAATTCCGGTAAACGTCGCTTGGACGGTTTGAAAAATGTTTACCGTCAACAACAAAGGATTGACCCACTTGGTTGGGTCTTCGGCGAGTTTCAAGATGATTTTCGCACGCTTACCGTTTTGCTCAAGCAACGCTTGAGCCTTCTGTTTTGTAACTCGCGAGAGACTCATTTCGGCCAATGACAAACCGGTTAGGGCAACAAGAAGGACGAAAACCGTGAAAAGCATCCAATAATCTGCTGCGGTAGGTGTCGTCGCAAAAATCATTCGTAGACCTTCGAAAATGTCGCAGGCATCGGACCACACCAATGATGAAGCTCGAGCAACTCGCGCTCGCGTGCGTGCATTTTTGCGGCATCATTTTCTTGTTCGTGGTCATAACCCAACACATGCAGCACACCATGTGTCACCAACAATGCGAACTCATCATCGATGTTTCCGGCGTGGTTGGACGACTGTCGTAGAGCAACGATCGGACATAAGACAACATCGCCGAGAAGAATTGGCAGGTCATTGAGATCGACATTCGACTTGTCGGGACCACGCGAAAACGCGCCTGGGCCAGGTGTGCGAATTGCTTCGACCGCATCAAGCGGAAATGAGAGAACATCGGTTGGCCCGACTTTGCCCATGTACTTTTCGTTGAGTCCGGCGATCGCTGATTCTGGTACGAACATCAACGTAAGTTCGGCCGCACCTCGCACCCCTTCGGAAATCAGCACATTTTTGGCGAGTTGATGCCATCGCGCTACATCGACGGCAACATCGGTTTGCTCATCTGCACAAAACACCTCGATTTCACCGTCGCCGCCAACTTTTCGTGGCCCAGAACGCTTGATGTGTGGTTCAAGCACGAAGGTTCACCGCGCTCGAACCTCTCTGCTCATAAGCCGCGACGATGTCAGACACAATCTTGTGGCGCACAATGTCTGAAACACCAAGGTGCACGAACGAAAGACCCTCGATGCCCGTGAGGACTTTTTCTAAGCCGAAAAGGCCACTGCGATTATCTGGAATATCAACTTGCGTCATGTCACCGGTAACGACGACCTTTGAACCGAAACCGATGCGAGTCAAGAACATTTTTATTTGTTCGGGTGTCGCGTTCTGCGCTTCGTCCAAAATAATAAAACTGTTGTTCAGCGTGCGACCACGCATATATGCGAGTGGCGCTACTTCGACAATTTGTTTCTCGACTAGTTTCAAGGCACCTTCAGCACCAACCATGTCATGAAGAGCGTCATACAGCGGACGAAGATAAGGATCGAGTTTGGCCATCAAGTCGCCGGGCAAAAAACCAAGCCTCTCGCCGGCTTCAACCGCGGGTCGTGTAAGGATTATCCGTTGGACAGTTTTTGTTTGAAGAGCATGAACTGCCATCGCGATAGCCAACCAACTCTTGCCAGTGCCAGCCGGACCGAGACCAAAAGTGATCACGTTTTCACGAATTGCATCGACATAATGTTTTTGACCCGAGGTCTTTGGACGCACAGGTTTGCCCTGATTTGCGCGCATAATGTCGTGAGTCAACACAGAACTCGGTCTTTCATGAACGCGCAACATCTCGATGCTTCGGGCCACGACCAACGAATTCAAGTTCTCTCCACCCTGCAACAATGAAGTGAGCTCTTCGAACAAACTACCAACTGTGTCGGTCTCAGTACCCGAAATAGAAATCTCATTGCCACGTACTCGAATTGTCGTGTTTGGAAACTCTGATTCAATGAGTCGCAAATGCGAGTCGCGTTCACCAAGCAAACTTGACATCAAGTGCGACCCTGGCACAACAACCGTCACTGCGGCTACGGAAACACTCATTACTGGCTTAAGACTACCGTGAGCCGAGCCTTCTAGAAATTAACTTCGGGTGCCTCTTCTAGAGCGGGCAGCTTGGCGAAGTCGAGCGCAAAATATCTTTGCGTTGACAACGGCAAGAGTTCGACATCTCCGACCATCTTGGCCATGCGAAACAACAGTTCTGCAGCGCCACCCTTGGCACCAGGTTGATGAACCTCGGGCACGTCAAAAACCAACAATGCGCCATCTCGCGCCTCTGCGGTCAACGCCTGACGTGCGAGCATCACATTCGCCCCTTTCGCATCTGCCGACGGATCGACCACCACCCAAACGATGTAATGCACCTGACCAGCGCGATATCGATCAGGAAAGTGTCTTTCGAAATAAATGTCACTTAGCCATCGGGTTGCTCGAACATCGGTTGAAACCAATGTCATCGCGACTGGAATCGAGTCGCACCAGACCACCCAAACCCGATTCGAATCACGTGAGATTTGCTCATTGAACTCTTGCTGGTCGAGCATCTCGTGAGTGACAGTAGCCTCGGCGGTCGAAATATACGTTGTGCGATAAAGTCGCCACAATTTTTCACGCAACGCGACATCAACGACGTTGGAGTGACGGGTGACGAACATCGGCAAGGGTTCTTTCTTGGCGTTAGACGCCAACTATGGGACCAAAACCCCGCCGATCAAAAGTTTAGAACATCTGTAGTACCGTTTTCGTGATGTCTAAAGCCGTTTCTCGTGCGGCATGGGTGATGATCGGTCTCGCTTTCATCGCCTCAGGGTTGCACATGTTCGAGTTCGCGGGTGTATCAACCGACGCGATCTACCTGACGGCGACGGTTCAAGTCTTTGTCTTTTCAGTTTTGGGAGTTTGGGTGAACAAGCCTGACCGTCGAGTTTGGTCAGCATTGCTGTTGTTGATCGTCGTTCTAATTTTCGCCCAAATTTTTGACCAAAGAGATGCGAACACTGTTTTTGCCCAAGCTACGTCTGAATTTCTATTTTTCGCGGTTCAGTTGGTCTTGGTCACGGGCCTTTTCATCACGGTTCAACGCAGGTTCGGTAAAGACCCGGTCAATGTCGTTTTCGATTCGCTGATAATTGGTCTCGGCTCGTGGTTCTTGATTTGGGTGACTTTTTTAAACCCAGCGAGAGAAATATCGCCTGATGTCGTCTCGGTAACCGCACTGCGCGGGGCGACTCTGGCATCTAGCGCGATTGTGATTTTTTTGCTCGCCACGCTGCTATTTGGTGAGACAGAACGAACACCAGCAGTATGGCTGGCAAGTAGTGCAATTGCATTCTCGTTGATCGGCGATCTCTTTTATGCGACGAATCAATCGGGTCGTCTCGAGATTTCGAACGAAATTGCGAACGCGCCGTATATCGCGAGTTTGTTCTTGGTTTCAGCAACTGTTCTTCACCCGAGTGTTGCAACTTTGGCGTCGCACTCAATACGACGCATACGCCAGCCGTTACTCGGTCGTTTGATTTTGACCACCACGGCGCTGGTCGTGCCAGTTGTTGTGCTTGCACTTACCAATCCGACCAACGAAACAGACCGTGTAGTGCGCGCCGTTTCTATTTTTGTGTTGGCAGCAGCGGTAACTTCTCGCGTGATATTTGCTGTGCGATCGAACGCAGCGTTGCAGACTCGCCTAATTGACTCGGCGCAAACCGACGCGCTGACGAACTTGCCCAATAGGGGTTTGATGCTCGAACATGTTGCAGCATCGATAGAAAATTCTCGATTCGGCGGATATTCGCCAACCGTGCTGTTCATCGATGTTGATCGTTTCAAGAACATCAACGACAGCCTTGGTCACTCTGCGGGAGATGATGTCTTAGTATCGGTCGCCCAAAGGCTCAGAGTCGCCTTGCCCGAGCGATGCATAGTCGGCCGAATTTCGGGCGATGAGTTCGTGGTGCTCGACGCTAAGTCAAAGAATCAAAGTGACGCGGTGCTACTCGCCGACATGGTGCTTGAAAGTTTTCATGAACCACTTGCTTTGCGCCAAGGTGATGTTTTTGTTTCAGCGAGTATCGGCGTCGCGGTTTTCGAACCAGAAATTACGACCAGTGCCGATGACCTTCTGCGACATGCCGACACTGCGATGTATCGGGCCAAAGACGCCGGCAGAAACTGTGTCGCAATTTTCGACAAGTCGATGCTCGAGCGAGTGAATCAACGCCTTGCCGTAGAGACTGCGCTTTACCGTGCACTTGAACGACGCGAACTACGGCTTGTCCATCAACCGATAATCGACATCGATCTTGGTGACGTTATCGGTTTCGAAGCACTGATGCGTTGGGACATGGAAGATGGGACGAATGTTTCACCCGCTGAGTTCATTCCGATTGCCGAGGAGACAGGCATCATCGTGCCGATTGGTGCATGGGCATTGCTCGAAGCACTCACCCACTTGCGAGGCTGGATCAATCAAGGCATTTGTCGGCGCGACGCAACAATGTCTGTGAATGTTTCGCCGCGACAATTGCATGACCCAAATTTTGTCGCAGTGGTGAACGAAGCCTTGATGCGGTCACGAATGCCAGCCGACCAACTTTGGCTTGAAGTCACCGAAGGCGTGATGATCACTCAACCCGAGCAGGCGCTTGACACTCTTCGCAGGCTCTCTGAGGTCGGCGTGCGCGTTGCCATTGACGACTTCGGCACTGGATATTCGTCGTTGAGTTTTTTGCAGCGGTTCCCTATCCATCGGTTGAAAATTGATCGAACCTTCATCAACGAATTAGCAAGTGACAACAATGCCCGATCGCTGGTAAAAACGATCATTGCCATGGCCAACTCACTTGGTCTCGATGTCGTTGCCGAAGGTGTCGAAACGGTCGAACAACTTCATGCGCTTGGTGATTTGCATTGCAGCAAGGCTCAGGGTTATTTGATTAGTCACCCGGTATCACCCGAAACTATGGCCAGCACCGTTGCAGGCCTTGACAAAATCGGTAAGTGGCCGCGGTTACGACCGTTGAAATAGCCAGATAACCGCTACTTGCAGTCGTTAATCGAAATGGTTTGCTCAAACTTAACTAGTTGTTGACTGGCACGTCACCACAGACATTCACAAATGAGGCAGAATAGCCGTGTGAGTTCGCAACACCTGCCGAAAGATCTCGCGCTTGAGTCTGCCGAATTTCGTGTTCGTCAAGCAGGAGAATGGTTGGGGCTTGAGGACGGATTGATCGAGACAATCATCGCCCCGCGACGCGTGCTCGAAGTTTCGATACCGTTTCGACACGACGACGGTAGGCGTGATCATCTTGTCGGCTGGCGCGTTCATCACAACACAACTCGTGGTCCGGCCAAAGGCGGCATTCGCTATCACCCAGGCGTCACACGCGACGAGGTTGTAGCGCTCGCGATTGGCATGTCGCTGAAAACGGCGATAATGAATTTGCCACTCGGCGGAGCAAAAGGTGGCATTGCATTTGACCCGAAAACGCTGACACCTCGAGAACTCGAAAAAGTTACGCGACGCTACGTTTCAGAATTGATTCCGTTTCTTGGCCCAGACAAAGATGTGCCTGCACCTGATGTCGGCACGAACGCCCAAGTGATGGCGTGGGTGCTCGACCAATATTCGGCGAGTGTCGGCCACATCGTGCCAGGTGTTGTGACGGGCAAGCCGATCGAGCTTGGCGGCTCACTTGGTCGCGAATCAGCAACTGGTCGCGGTGCCGTAGAAGCGGCTGCCCTCGCTGGTCAGCAAATGGGTTTGGCTTTGGCAGGTTCACGAATTGCGATTCAAGGGTACGGACAAGTGGGTGCTTGGGCGGCAAGACTCGCGCACGCACGCGGTGCAAAAATAGTCGCAGTCGCCGACGTCGGTGGAGCGATTCATAATGCCGGCGGTCTCGACATCGCGATGATCGATCGCAAAATGCGCGAAGGCGCAAAGAGCGTCGTTGAAACTGGTGCAGGTGAAATAGTCGGCGTTGGCTCTGCTGGCGCGGCGAATGTCTTCACTGTTGAGTGTGAAATCGTCATGCCCTGTGCGCTCGGCGACGCAGTCGACGAAACGATTGCGTCAAACATCAAAGCCAAACTTGTTGTCGAAGGCGCGAACGGACCTTTGACCCCCAAAGCCGACGAGGTTTTGACCGAACGCGGCATCATCGTCGTGCCAGATGTTTATGCAAATGCGGGCGGCGTGACCTGCAGCTACCTCGAACAGTGTCAGAACTTTGCACACTTGAGTTGGGACGAAGATGAAGTCAACGAAAAAGTTATCTCGTTGATGCAGTCGGCGTTCAAGCGATTGCACTCGTTTTCGGTTGAACAGAAGTTGCCGTATCGATTGGCGGCCTCAGTGCTCGGCATCAAGACCATTGCCGATTCGCATCGCATGCGAGGGTTGCATCCGTAAAAATTAACTAGCCTGAGAATATGGGTAACTCAGGCAATTTTGTTGCCGAGTTGGGTTTCTACCCGTTCGAAGATGTCGCGTGGGCTTACGACAAACTCTGGAGTGACGTTGCAAGACGATGTTCTTGGTTGCCTCGCGAGCTAACTCGAACTAGCGACCCGACAAAACTTTGGCAAAGCGATGGCGCTTTTGTTAGCCAGACCTGCGGTTGGCCACTCGTAACTCGTCTTGCCGAAAAGGTTCGTGTGGTCGGTGCGTTTCGCCAAACGACGCCTGAATCTGCAAGCCACTTTTATCGAAGCGTCGTTTTGGGACGAGTTGACGGAACACCATTTGACTTTCAAGGCTCGGTTGCTGCAGTCAACGATCTTGAAAGTCTCTCTGGATGGATCAGCTTGATCGCAGCGATTCACGGTCCGCAAGAATCTTGGCGTGGCGACGTTCGAATTTCAGGTTCGCACGCCGAGAGTGTGCGTATGTTGTGTCGTGGTGAGGCTGACGTCGCATCTATCGACAGCGTTACGCTCGCACATCTGCGACGAATTGACAGCGCAGCAATAGATTCTCTGTTCGTAATTTGCAATGGTCCGCTCGTGCCGTGTTTGCCGATCATCGCAAGTCGCTCGATTGGCGATGGTCAACTAAATGCACTACGCAATGCCCTGCATGAGGCAACTCGCGACTCGAATAATGGCGATGCGACTTCGGCACTATTTATCGGCGGTTTTGATGCGCTCGACTTAGATGACTATTTGCCATTATTGAACTTGAAACCGAATTACGAAGAGCGTTAACTAATTAACTTTTAACGCTTCAACGATCGCCGTGATCGCTTCGGGGTTGGCAATCGCTTCGATGTTGCGCACTGGTCGACCGTTGACCGCATCAGCAACAGCCAATTCGACAAGTTTGTTGCTGCGCGTGCGAGGCAGATCGGCGACACTGATAATTACTGCAGGCACATGCCTTGGCGTGCACGCGTTGCGAATGCGCAACTTTAGGTCGGCGATTATCTCATCGGAGAAAACTGCATTTGGTTTAAGCCTCACCGCCAGCACGATGCGCACGTCGTTGTCAAAGTCTTGACCAAACACGAGACTTTCGAGCACGTCCGAATGTTGTTCAACGACTCGATAAATTTCGGCGGTTCCGATTCGCACACCGCCGGGGTTGAGAGTCGTATCACTTCGACCATGAATCGTCATGCCGCCATTTTTTGACCATGATGCAAAGTCGCCATGGCTCCACATTCCCGGGAATCTCTCAAAATAGGCGGCGCGAAACTTTGGCCCTGGCGAATCAGGGCTCGGCAAACCCGATGATCCATCACCCCAAAAGCCGAGCGGCACCGACGGAAATGGTTGACGGCAAACCAGTTCACCGGCAGTATCGAAACTCTTTTTGAGCGAGTGCGTTTGGTCATCAACGACGTCAGTATCCATACCGAGACACGGGCGTTGAATCTCACCGGCGTGAACGCTGCTTGTCGGGTCGCCAGCAACGAAACATGCACAAATATCGGTGCCGCCCGAAATTGATGCAAGATGTACATCGGTCGCAACTTTTTCATACACCCAACCAAAACCTTCAGGAGCAAGCGGCGAACCAGTTGAACAAATCGTGCGCAAAGTTTTTAGCGAATGTGTTGCGATCGGATTGATATCGGACTTGCGAGCCGAGTCGATGAACTTGGCTGATGTGCCGAGCAGGGTGAGTTGCTCTTGGTCGACAAGGTCAAATAGTCGATTCATCGTCGGAAAACTTGGCGAACCGTCGTAAAGCACGGCGGTGGCGCCACTTGCGAGAACCGAAACGAGCCAATTCCACATCATCCAACCAGTTGTCGTGAAGTACATCACCCGATCGTCGTTCTTGATATCACAATGCAGCTGATGCTCTTTGAGATGCTGAAGCAAGACGCCGCCAGTGCGATGCACAATACATTTTGGTACTCCAGTCGTGCCCGACGAATAGAGCACATACCACGGGTGATCAAATTTGAATCTGCGTGGTGCGACAGGCGTGTTGGCTCCAGATTTCAAGCACGACTCATAGTCGACTAGTTCGTGTGGCATCGTGTTCGCATTCTGCCTAACCAGCAAAGTCGCTTTTAATGAGGGCAAGCCTTTGCGCACGACGGCCAGACGCTCGAGACAGTCGAACCTTTTACCGCCATATATATATGAGTCAGTAGCGACCAGAACTTTTGGCGTAATCTGACTGAAACGATCTAAGACTCCTTGTGCCCCAAAGTCTGGCGAGCATGACGAAAATATGGCACCAATCGAAGCCGCTGCCAGCATCGTCTCGACAACTTCGATTGCGTTCGGAAGCCACGCGACCACCCTGTCGCCTTCTGCAACACCAATAGTCTCAAGCGCACTCGCGAGGCTTGCGACGCGGTGTCGCAGCTCATCCCATGTTCGCGAGGCACGTTTGCCAGTTTCGTCTATTGCAACTAACGCTTCACCATTGCCACTGCGCTTTAAGAAGTTTTCGACGATGCTGATTTTGGCATCTGGAAAGAATCGAGTGGTTATGAATTGCGCCGACACATCATTTTGATTCGTAGTTTTATGTATCGCACGCTCGCCTTGTTCGCCGACAACACCGCAGAACTGCCAAGTTTTACGCCAGAACTCGTCGGGCGACTGCACCGACCATTCGTGCAGTTCGTCAAACCCAACAGCGTTTGCAAACTCAAATAGGCGCGTTTTGTTCGCCCACTTATCGCTCGGCGTCCAAACGATTTCCCCCCGCTCCACCACGCCTTGTAATCTAACTATCTAATATCGCTTGATTGGACACCCGTGAATTCTTCTGAGCAAAAGACAGAAAACGACTACGGGCGATTATTTGCTCTTTTCAATCTTTCGTTTGCGCTTATCGCCACATCACTCACTGGATACATGGTTTTTGGTGACCCGATTTCCAGGGCACTTCGCAGAGTCGCTTTTTTCTCAAAATTAGATCCAACAGAAATTTCCGATCGAATGACGGTGATTCTCCTTCTGTTGATTTGCGCAATCGGATTTTTAGCCTTGCCTAGAATTCTTGCTTCGAGATACATCGTTGAATCACAGAGCCTGATCGCAATTTATTCGATAGCCCTTCTAATAGTTAGTTTTGGGTGGCGCTGGGGTGACGAGATGTTTGAGTCTTTAGGTACCCGTCTTTGGTTTGGCTGGGGCGACAAACTCGCACTTGTTTTGTTATTCATGGGCATAGTTTGCATATTTTTAGTTACAAGCAAGTTTTGGCCGATAGCCACATACGGCGGTTTGAATTCTTATCTTCTTAACGTTTTCGCAACAATTGTCTTCGCTATCTACTACCTACCATCTTTTATCCAACCTTTTAATGGACTTATTGAGCTACATCACTCAAAGTACATTTTGAATGATTTTTTAATTCAGGCGAGCGGGAAATGGCCATATAACGAAGTCATGCCCCAATATGTTGGACTCCTTGGCCTCCCTCTAAAACTCACTACTTTCATCTCCCCATCATTTACAGTCAATTCGGCATTACTTTGGGTCAACTTTTTAGTTATCTCCGAAGTCGTAATTCTGGCTTTGATAACTAAATACGTTCTTTATCTCAAGTCATGGGGCGTGGCATTAATGGTGACCACATCGGTGGTGTTTATTAAGGTTCAACCAAACCAAGAAATCTGGGGAAGCATCGCTCAACACATGAACTTGGTGCCGGCTCGCACAATCTTGCCTTTAATTCTCTTGTTTACGCTTCTACGACTCAACAAGGCAGAGATCCGCCTTGCAAGCATGAGGACCGCTGTATTAGTCGGAGTTATCGCCGGCATCACTGCATTCAATAATCCCGAATTCGGTATTCCTGCGGCTATAGCGGTCGTAATAATTTTGTCTGCTCTTCTATCAAGCCGCAGAATTTCAACCCTCATCTTCGCGATTACCGTAGTTTCGACTTTGGTGACCTTCGGTTCAATCTTTTTTATCTATGCCTTATTCGGAGACGCACTACAAATCTCTACCTGGCTAGCGATGATTCAGGTACACGGTTTTGACGGCTATATGAATTTACCAATGCCTGATTTTGGACTGTGGGTTTTCTTTTATTCAGTTTTGGGAACAAGTGCAATAATTGGAACACTCGCGTTGTTTGGCAAAGGGTTATTGCAGCAGCTAAACGTCAAAGATTCGAGCACAGCGATTGTCCTCGCTTTTGCCGGGCTCTGGGGGTCGTCAACGCTTTTCTATTTTACAGGTCGGTCTCTCGTGCCCGAGATTGTTGTGTTTCTAATTCCGCTATCGCTAACGATTGTTAGCTACATTCAAATTCTAAGAAACTCACACTTGCGAGATAATCCTCCGAGCACTCTACGAACTTCACTTTCCATTTTGCCTATATTCCTCGTTGCACTAGTTCCCTTGGTCTCGTTGTTTAGCGCACCAAATCCAGCCTTTGAGTGGCGTCGCGTAACTGGCCATGGCGAAAGCTGGGGTGCCGCACGACTAACCGAACCACCTAGTTTCAAAGAGATGCGCGAATTGGTCAGAAACGATCAAGACAGCAAATACCTGTTTTTCGGCAACAATGGCCCGGCAATTCAGATTTTGAGCAACATCGAAAATGGTCTTGGGATAATCTCGCTTGAAGACATCAGCATCAATCCATTAATGGCTGAGATTGCTTGCAAGCAGTTGGCAGGCTCAGATGCAGATTACGCAATTTCACCCCGAGCAGACTGGCCTGATGACTGGGAATACAACTCGCCACCGTGTCCAAAAAT